>JAIRNL010000003.1 GCA_031258035.1 Azoarcus sp.
AAACCCGCCGGAATCGGGCGGGTTCCTTCATTCACTTGCTGCCGGCGACCCAGCGCAGGCCCCAGTTGTAGTGGGCGTCGAGCGCCGGATGGCTGCTGAAGTATTGAGCCAGCTTGGTGAGCCTGAGTTCACCGCCATCGTTTTCGAGCATGGCGATCGCGCACATGTTCTTGCCGTTATCATGATTGTCGAGCCGTACTTCGACCGGTGGATGGCCGGGCACGGTGACGGTGACGACGCCATCGGCCTGGTTCCAGTTGGCGGCGCCCTCGTAGATGAAGGCGTAGATGCAGATGCGCCTGATGTCCTTCAGGTGGTCGCCATTGACGTAAAGGAATTCGCCGCTGGTGCTCGCGCCGGTGCGGTCGTCGCCCGCCATGTGGATGTAGGGCGGCCGCTCGTAGTTGCCGAACGATTTGCCCAGGGCCTGTACGGCGCCCTTGTCGCCATTGGCCAGTTCATACAGGCAGCCCAGGTCGAGATCGACGCCCTGCTGGCTGCTGAAAAGCTTGCCGAAGAGGCCCTTCTTGCCGCCTCCGCCCGCGCTCCAGTTGAGGTTGCAGACGATGCGCCCGTGTCCGGCGGAGTCGCCGCGCTTTTCGAGGGAAATCTTGTCGCCGCGCTTCTCCAGCGTGATTTTGGAGAGCGATACTTTTGGCTGCGGTTGCGGTTGCGGTTGCGGTTGCGGCCGGGCCTGTTGCGGCGAACGGGCATCGGGCGTCGGGCTGGCTGCCACTTCGCCGCCGAAATGCTGGACGAGCGCGTCCAGCCCGCCGTTGAAACCCTGGCCGACGGCGCACAGCCGCCATGCGCCGTCCTTGCGGTAGATGTCCAGGAGCATGATGGCCCGCTCGGCGGCAAAGTGGCTGCCATCGAATGTGTAGTGGGCAGCGGGGGCGCCGTTGCGCAACAGGGTGGCCGTGCAGGAACCGAGCTGGTTCATTTGCCCGCCGCCATCAATAGCCAGGGTGAGGGTGAGCGAATTGATGGCGGCTGGCAGGCGGGCGAGGTCGAGCGCGAAACGTCCGTCCGCGAGCTTGATGCCGCCGCAGGGCGAGGCGGGTTGGTTGAAGAAGATCATGTAGCGGTCGTCGGAAAGGCGCTTGGCCGCGTCCAGTCCGAAGCATGATGCGTCGACGGTCAGGCCCCGCGCATCGAGTTGCAATTCGATGGTAAACGGGGTCTCAGCCAGACCCAGATCCGATAGTTTGCCGCGTTGGCCTCGGGAAAGCTGCATGATGTGCTCCAACTGGACGTGAGGGTGAATGGGGGCGGTCAGGCCGCCGCGGAAGATTCTTCCGTGTGCAGGCCGTAGCAGGAGGCGGCCAGGCGCAGGCGCTTTGCCCAGTTGCGATGCGTGGCGGGTTCGCACATCGCATCGTGCAGGCGAAATATCGCCGGCGCGTCTTCGCGCAGGATCTGGTTCGCCATGTCGAGATCGGCGGCATGGACGCGGTAGCAATCGTGGATGAGGGGCACCTGGCGGGGATGGATCGCCGTCTTGCCGACCAGGCCGTAGGCGAGATCTTCTTCGACTTCGCGCTGGAGGGTGGCGGCATCGTCGAGGTATTCAAACACCGGCGCGCTCAGATTGAAACCGCTCGGCTTGAATGTCGTGACGAGGCGGGAGATGACCGGGCCCAGCGGGGTTTCGTACAACGTGCGGCCGCGCGGGCGGCGCATGCCCAGCAGGGAGAAAAGGTCGTTGCCGCCGATGCGCAGCGTCAGGATGCGCTCGTGGACGCCCCGGCGTTCGAGGATTCCGCGCAGCGCGGTCATTTCGCGCTCGTCGAATGCCTCCCGCGTCTCAAGCGTGGGCATGATGAAATGCGTGCTGTCTTCGAGCAGCCGCAGGTATTCCGGAAGGTTGGATTGCGTCACTTTGGGCAGGACGAAGCCGTCGAGCCGCTCGCTGCCGGGCAGGGATAACACCGTGCGCAAAGTCGCCGGGTTGCGCGCGCGCACGAAGCGCATCTGCGTTGCGGCGGGGCGCAGGGCGGGCAGGGCCGCGGCCAGGTTGCGCAGCACGCGCGGCAGGTCGGCGGCATCGACGGCATCTTCGGTGCAGAAAATGACGGAACGGATTTCGGCGAGCTTTTCGCCGCGCGCTATTTGCAGAAGGTCCGGGCGCGTGGCCGGGATATAGAGGCTGGCGCCCAACTCGGTCGCGTCACGCATCTTTGTGATTCCTGATGATCGAAACCGCATGGTAAGGCAGGGTGGGGTCGATGTTGATGGGGATCTGTTTTTCCCCAGCCAGCGCCACGAGATGCGCTATTCGTTCGTCGGCCGCCTCGCGCACGATGACGCGCTCGGGGAAGCGCCGCAGCAACACGCGCGTCGCCTCTCCGATGCCCGGCTTGACGAGGTTCTCGTCGGCGATGCCGTGTCGGCGCAGCGCGGCGGCCATGTAGGCGCGCGAGACGGCGGCCCGTTCGGCGCGCGACGATGATGCGTCGGGCGGCGGCTCGCCTTCGCGCTCATGCAGGCGCGTGGCGGCGTTGACGATGTCGTCGACGAACCAGCGCGACAGGTCGTGCGCGGCGAATTCCGTGAAATGGACGCAGCCGTGATAGTCGCCGGGGCCGATGGCTTCGTTGAGAATCGAGCGGCTGACCAGGCCGCTGACCGTCGCGTTGAGGATGCTCGAAGCGATGAGGTAGTCTTCGCCCGATGCGGCGCGGGCGGCGGTGCCCGCGAGGTCGGCGAGGACGTTGAGCCCGGGGTCGATTCGCAGACGGTTCTGCGCGTTGAAGCGCGCGATGGCCGTGTTCAGCTCGCGGCTGATGACACCCTTGCCAGTCCAGCCGTCGACAAAGGCGATGCCCTCGGGGGCGTGGCCGCGGGCGAGGATTTCTTGCAGCGCCACGGTATCAATGCCGCGATCGCGGATGATCGAGATCGCGTAATGCGCCGGCTGGACGCCGTGCAGGCGGGCGGCGAGGTGGCGGACGATGGCGCCGATCGGCGTGCCCGCCCGCGCCAGCGATACGAGGGTGAGCGCCGCGCCGTGCCGTTCGAGCAACAGGCGGGTGAGGCGCAGGCAGTCGCGCGCCAGCCGTTCGCGGTTGGCGGCGTGCGCGCGATGGAAGAGCGCCATGTAAGGCGCCGAGGGCAATTGCTCGGGGGAGAGCATTTCGCTGTAGTGGCGCTGGCCGGACTGGATGAGTGCCTCCTTGCGGGCGAAATCCTCGATGAAGGCGATTTCGATGGGTTTGAGGAGGAATTCGACGTCGTCCGGACGGTAGGAGCCGTGAAAACGCATCAGGCGGCCTCCAGGCGGGCGGCAATCTGACTGGCGCGCGGAACCAGGGCGTAATCGCAGGCGTGCATGAACGCGAGATCGGAGAAGCTGTCGCCCATGCCGATGGTGACGATTTCGCCATGCTCGCGGCGCAGGCGCTCGATCAGGTATTCGACGGCGTGGCGCTTGTCGAGCCACGCCGGCAGCACCGAGAGGTTGTTGCCGTTGCGATGCACGCCGAACGGCAGCGCGGCGGCGTCGCAACAGGCGCGCACGGCGGGTTCGAGCGCGTCGAGCGCGCGCTCGTCGCCCTCCTGGCTTTTGGCGCAGAGATAGAGCGGAATGCCGAAATCCTCGATGATGCGCGCGCGCACCGCCACGCCGAGCGCGCTGGCGCGCCCAGCCAGCTGGCGCAGGACGGCTTCGAGCAGGGGGCGGGAATGCGCGGCCTGCGCCGCGCTGTGTTCGAGCCAGCGCGCATCCGGCTGGGCGTCCGCGCCGATGATGATGCCGCCGTGATCAATGATGGCGCCGTGCGAGAACGCGATCCGCACCCGTGAGAAGGCATCGGCATTGCGCGCTGTTACCGGGATGACGGTCATTTCGCGCTGGAACAGCGCGAGCAGCGCGTGTTGCGCCGGCGTGGCGAAGGAGTGGGCGCTGCCGTCCCCGAGATAGGCGAGCGGGGTGAGGTCGTCGCGTTCGGGGCATTTGCGCCGCGACTGGAACAGGGTGTCGTCGAGATCAGTGAACAGGAATTTCTTCGGCATGGTCGTCCGGCAGGAATCGGATGAGGCGGCCATCGACGAGGCGCGCCAGTTCGTGAAGCGCCGGGCCCGGCGGGACTTCGTGGCAGATGAGCACCCGCCCGTACTGCCCGGGGCGGACGTTGTAGAGATAATTCGCTATCCCTTCGCCATAGGGGTCAGGCACCGTCAGGGCGTGGCGCACGTCACCCCAGACACGGATCGGGGAGCGGGTCGTCGCCTGCACGACGGTTTCGACGCCGCGCGCGGCGAGGGCGCGCGCGAGGACGAAGGCGGCATGCATGAATTCCCCCGTTCCCAGCACCAGGGTCGGGCCATCGACGGGTTCGGCGGCCAGGCGGCGCACGAGCGCCTCGGGCGGAGCGAGGCAGGATGCGCGTCCGAGGCGGCCATGGCCGTTGTCCGCCAGTCGCACTTCGCATCCGTCGGCGCATTGGGCGGCCGCGCCGGCCGGAATTTCCCGGTCGTGGCGGGTGAATTGCCAGCTTCCGCTGACCGCGGCCCCTATCGTGCAGGGCAGGCGTATGCGGGCGCGGACCTCATCCCGCGCCGCGCCCATGAAATCGCAGATGGTCGCCAGGTGAACGGCAGCGAGGCGGGGCATGAGGCCGCGCAGCACCCGCAACAGGTTGACGAAAGTGTTGCCGGTGCTCAGCTCGTCATCGACCAGCACGACACGGCGGGCGGCCGCGAAACGCGCGCGGAGGGTTTCGTCGCGGGGGAGGTGGAGAAACACGCGCGGCGCGTGGCTGTGGGTTTCTTCAAAAACGAGGTGGCGGGCGGTTTCGATGCGGTAGCGCGTCGTCTGAAGACAGAGCGCCACGGGATCGGATTGCGCGCGCCACCAGGCCTCGAAAACGCCCTGGGCAAGCCCGGTCGCGGTTTCGGCCATGCCGATGAATACGACCGGGCCATCGCCCGCCGGGATTGCCGCGGCAAGATGACGGTGGATGGCTTCCATCGCCGCCGGCGAAGCGGGATAGTGCTTGCCGAGCACCTTGCTCAGAAAGAGAAAGGCACGGCGCGGGTTGGCGCGCGCGGCGAAACCGAGCAGGTCTTCGGGAGCCTGCTGGCAGGATTCGACCGTCAGTTGCAGGATGCCGTCCGGGAAAACGATGGCGCGTTGCGGCCCGGCCAGCATGCTCATGCGGCCGCCCCGATCGCCTCGTGGGTTTCTCCGGCCCCCGATCGTCCCGCGGGAGCGGGATGCCTCACAGATGCGGACTGATCTGGGGCAACAGATCCTGGAAAGTGCGTCCCGCTCCGTTTTCGCCGATCGCGTGCATTTTCCATTCGCCATTGTGGCGATAGATCTTCGCCATGATCTGTGCGGAATGGCTGCCTTGTACCGACAGGTCGTAGCGCGCCAGCTCGCGGCCATCGTCGGCATTGACGATGCGGCAAAAAGCATTGGCGACCTGGGAAAAATTCTGCCCGGTGAAGGAATTGACCGTAAATACCAGCGACTTGATGTGGGCCGGAACGCGGGCAAGATCGACGATGATCTGCTCGTCATCGCCATCGCCGTCGCCGGTGCGATTGTCACCGGTGTGCTGGATGCTGCCATCCTGGCTGCGCAGCTGGCGGAACCAGACGGCGTCCGTGAGCGCGCCCTTGTCGTCGAACAGCAGGCAGGAAGCATCGAGGTCGATTTCCTGCTCCCTGCTGCCAAACCCCAGAAACCCCTTTTTCTTGACCGCGTCCCAGCCGAGGCCCATTACGACCTTGTTCAGGTCGCCCCCGGCTTCCTTGTTCAAGGAAATCTTTTGTCCTTTCTGCAGATTGACTGCCATTTCATACTCCTGGTTGTAATGCCTGGCTGATGGTGAAGGATGAAGCGGGCCGGCTATGCCTTCAGGGCCGCCCCGAAGGCGGAGCGGTTGCGCGAACACAGGACGACCGCGCCCTTGCCGCGAAAGCGCAGCACGATGCCCTCGCCGCTGGTGACGCTGTTGACGAGGTTGCCCAGCAAACCCTTGTCCCTGGAAGTCGAGGCGGCAAGTTCGTAGTCGAGCGCGCTGTCCCAGGCCACGACGTGGCCATTGTCGACCATGACCTCCTTGCCCTGTTCGACATCGAGCACGAACAACGAACCGAAACCGCTCACGACAAGCTGGCCCGACCCGCTCGTCTGTCCGATGAAAAAGCCGCCGGTACCGCCAAAAAGAGCGGTGCCGATATTCTGCATGCGGGCTGTAACCTGCACATTGGCGGTGGCCGCCACATAGGCGCCATCGCTCAGGTAATACTGCTTTTGCCCGACATCCAGAATCTGTATCGACCCCGGCGTGGCGGGCGAGAGCAGGCAATCGCCGTCGCCGCGCTTGGCCTCGATGCGCTGCTGGAAAAAGGATTCGCCATTGGCAAGCCTGCGCATCGCGGCCTGGAGGACGCCGCCCTGCACCGAGCCGGTGAGATCGAGGGCATCCTCCATCATCACCATGGCATTCGATTCGCAAAAAATGGTTTCGCCCTTGCGCAGGGAAACGTGCAGGAAGGGATCTATGTCGCCGGTAATGGTAAATGTGGGCATGGCTGTGGTCCGAGGCTCAAGGAATCGACCTCCGGGCGCGCGGGTCTGCCGGAGGTCGACGGAATGTCATGCTCTCCCCGCGCGGGAGGGTTTTCAACTGGCCGACCGGCGCGGGTCTTCGATGGATTCAGACGTTTACGCCGAAGTTCTTGGCCAATGGGCCGAGACCGCCCGCGAAACCCTGGCCGATCGCCTTGAATTTCCATTCACCGCCATGGCGGTAGATTTCACCGAAAATCATCGCGGTCTCGACCGAGGCGTCTTCGGAGAGATCGAAACGGGCAACCTCGGTATCCGGGCCGGTGTTTACGCAGCGCACATAGGCGCGCGAGACCATGCCGAAATTCTGGCGGCGGGCTTCGGCGTCGTGGATGGTGACGCAGATCGAGATCTTCTCTATATCCGCCGGCACCTTGTCCAGGTCGATGAGAATCTGTTCGTCATCGCCCTCGCCCTCGCCGCTGCGGTTGTCGCCACCGTGCTGCACGCTGCCGTCGGGAGACTTCGGCTGGTTGTAGAAAATGAAATCGGTATCGGAGCGCACCTTGCCCGAGCTGTTGAGCAAAAACGCGCTCGCGTCGAGATCGAAACCCGCCCCGTCGGTAGCGCGCACGTCCCAGCCGAGACCGACGGTCATTTTCTTCATGCCCGGCGCTTCCTTGGAAAGATTGATGTTGCCGCCTTTCTGCAAACTGATAGCCATGCTCATTCCTCGTGGTCAGGGTTGATGGTCGGCCCGGGCCGGCGCGATCTTCGTCCCGGCCCGAACAATGTCGAACGATAAAATAAAAAGTGGATTCTAGGCAACTTTGGCGCGCCACGGGGAAGCGATTCAAACGGATGCGCCCTGGCGCGGCGACCGGGCGCATCGGCATCCTGCCCGGATTCGTTTCCGGCGTATGACGCCGATCGCCTGTTCGTCCCCTGGGCTGCTGGCTGGATCGCGGTCGCGTGCGCCGATGTTGCCCCAGGCGGAAGTCGCGCCGCGCAGCTCGGACGGGTGTCTCTTTCCTGTCTTCCAGCCGAGGCGGGATGGAAAAAGTCGCTGTGTTGTTGCAAGGAATTATCATTCTCTGTATCGTTGGCTGCTCTGTGGGAAGTTGGCGGTGCGGTGGCGTCGGGGCTTTCCCTTTTCGGAACCTGAATGGGTGAGGTGTCATGATGCAAGGTGTTGTCGATCTGTCTCTGTCGCGCGCGGAAAATAAATGCTAAATGCGTGTTTTTCCTTGACTTTCCAGAAAACGCTTCACAATTTAAGGCAGGCAGGCAGGCAGGCAGGCAGGCAGGCAGGCAGGCAGGCAGGCAGGCAGGCAGGCAGGCAGGCCCCTCCAACCACCTGCTGTTGACCGTGCTGGCGGCCTTTCTGGGTATTTTTAATCCGGGAATCACCCAGGCGCAAAATACCGATTCACCACTGGTGGTCTCCACATCCTCTTCCCCAGACGAGAAAATCATCCTTCCCACCGTTTCCGTCACCGCGTCGCCAGAACCCTCCGCCGTCACCGAAGGCACCGGTTCCTACACCACGCCGCAGACGAACACCGCCACCAAACTGCCGCTCTTCTTGCGCGAAACGCCGCAATCAGTCACCGTCATCACCCGCCAGCGTATCGAAGACCAGAACATGGCCACGATCAGCAACGCCATGCAGCATACGCCCGGCGTTTTTATCACGTCATCACAGGGAGGGCCGGAGCGCGACCGTTTCAATGTGCGCGGATTCAGCGTCGATAACATCACCTTCGATGGCCTGCCAATCAGCCTGGAGCGATATGGCGCGGACTTCCTGCTGGCCGACATGGCGCTCTACGACCGCGTTGAAATCGTGCGCGGCGCGACAGGGTTGACTCAAGGCACGGGTAATCCTTCAGCCACGATCAATCTGGTGCGTAAGCGTCCGACCCTTATCCCCTACTTGAGCGTGAAAGGTCACGCGGGCAACTGGGATCGCTATGGCGCAGAGGCGGACATTTCCGGGCCACTCAACCAAGCGGGAACATTGCGCGCCCGTGTCGTCGCAGCTTATCAGAATCACGACAGCTTTCAGGATGTGGTTTCCCGCGAACGCAAGACCTTCCATTTCATTGCAGAAGCGAACATTAGCCACAAATCGCTCCTGACCTTGAGCGCATCCCGGCAGGAGAATAACAACGTTTCCATGTGGGGGGCACTGCCCGTTGCCGCCAATGGCAGCGACTTGAAACTGCCTCGCTCCACCTTTCTGGGCAATGACTGGAATTATTGGGATAAAAAAAGCACGTCCGCTTTTGCCAGTCTGGAACATTACTTTGACAATCGCTGGAAAGTGAATCTCTCTATAAATTACGTCCAGGCAGACCAGGATTTCTTCGCGCCCTATATCCGCTTGAACGCTAGCACCGGCCAATATAGCCAAGAGCAAGGGCGATATATCTATCGAGACGAACGGACGAGTTACGAACTCCACGCCAACGGGCATTTCCGTCTGCTGGACCGCGAGCATGAATTGGTTCTTGGATTGAATCACCGCGATGGCGATTTCCACGGTTACGGCGGTAGTACCACAGCTTTCATGGGCATGGATATTTACCACTGGGATCACGCTGCCGTTCCTCGACCCGTCATCAACCTCAATGCCTGGATGATGCGCACCGACGAGGCACAGACCGGTGCCTACGTCACCACCCGACTGAATCTGGTCGATTCGCTGAAACTCGTTCTTGGCGCGCGGCTCGACTGGTACGAATTCACCGACAAAGGACTGGCTTCCGTTTCCTCTTACAAAGTCAGCCGCAACCTGACGAAATACGCTGGCCTGATCTACGATCTGGATAAACGGCATTCCATCTACGCCAGCTACACCGATATTTTCAAGCCACAGAACAATTACGATATCTCCGGCAATTTGCTTGACCCCGTGATCGGAAAGAATTACGAAATCGGCATCAAGGGCGAATACCACGGCGGCGCGCTGAATGCCAGTGCCGCCATTTTCCGCATCGACCAAGAAAAACTCGCCATGATCCTGGATGACCAGAATGTCTGCCCGTCCTATCCAGCCATTTCATGCCATCGGGCGGCAGGGCTTGTCAGAAGCCAGGGCGTCGATCTGGAAATCCAGGGCGCGATCACCCCCAACTGGCAGCTTGGCGCGGGCTATACCTTCGTCGACAAGGAAACCCGCAAAGATGCGAATCCCGCCAACATCGGGCAACGCGCCAGCACCGAAATGCCGCGCCACCAATTCAAGCTCTTCACCGCTTACCACCGTGGCCCTTGGCGCGTGGGCGGCGGCGTCAATTGGCAGAGCGACATCTATTACAAACGTACCGGCTTCCACTCCCGGCAGGACGCCTACGCGGTCGCTGATCTGATGGCAGGCTACCGGGTCGGCAAGAACCTGGATTTCCAGTTGAACATCAACAATCTGTTCGACAAGACCTACTACCGCAGCATCAGCTCCAGCACGACAATGGGAGCCAACATCTACGGCGACCCGCGCAACTTCCTACTGACAGCGAAGTACCAATTCTGACTCTCGCTCACACCGTCGAGCCTTTGGCACGGCATTGATCGTCCCATCCACCTGAAAGGAAGCAAGCAAGATGAAACACAAGACACGCTCACACATCCTCGGCGCGGGCATTGCGCTTCTCGGCCTTTGCGCCACGGCGCAGGCGCACCAGATTTGGCTGGAACAGCCCGAAGGCGAAAACG
>JAIRNL010000094.1 GCA_031258035.1 Azoarcus sp.
CCCGACGTCTGGACCTTGCCGGATCCGCCGAGAGCCGCCTCTCGGGCCCCCCCCCCCCCCCCCCCCCCCCCCCCCCCCCCCCCCCCCCCCCCCCCCCCCCCCCCCCCCGCGCCCCCCCCCCCCCCCCCCCCCCCCCGCCCCCCCCCCCCCCCAAAACGGCAGGAACGAACGACCCATCGATCCAAATGCTGGGGGAAGTCACCGTCGTCGGAACCGTCGATGACCTGCAAAGTCTGGATTTCTACGCCCCCAACTCTAGTGCCGTGTTGAAGCGGCAAGATATCGAAGAACAGGGAGCCCGTAAACTCGACCAGGTCTTGCATTACCAAGCCGGAATCCTCAGCGAACCTTACGGTGCGGACAATAAGGTGGAGTGGTTCAAGATTCGTGGTTTTGATGCTTCCATTTCGCTGGACGGTACACCGACCACCCCGAACGGTTACTTTGTCTGGAAGCCCGAAATCTTTGGCGTCGAATCAGTCGAAGTGCTCAAGGGCCCCAATTCTCTGGTGTTTGGCGCCTCCGAAACGGGGGGCGTGGTCAACCTGGTCACCAAACGGCCACACAAGAAAGAAACCCTGTTGCTGAATGCAGAGGTCGGCAACCGCGATCGCTTGGGCCTTAGTGCCGACTACAACGGGATTGCCAATAGCGATGGTACCGTCTATTACCGTATCGTGACGCAGGTCCGTCGTGAAGACGGCATGCAGCGGCGTACGGACATGAAGAGCCATTATCTGGCGCCCAGCGTGACCTTTGACTTCAGCGATCGCACTTCGCTGACGCTGCTGAGCAGCATCCAACATGAAGAGGGGCGTCCCACCAATGGTTTCCTGTCTGCCTACGGCACCATCATCAATACGCCCTATGGCCGGATCAAGCGGCGCACCCATGTTGGCGAGCCCGATTTCGATCGGCTCAGGCGTACCCAGATCAGTGCGGGATGGCTGTTCAGCCACAAGTTCGCCCGGGACTGGACTTTCACGCAGAACTACAAGTTCTCCCGCCTGAATCTCGACCAGCGCAACGTGTTCGCCTGGAGCTCGGACGGCAACCGCGAACTCCTGCGCGGCTACACTCTCACGGAGGGTGACACCAGGACCCACTACATCGACAACCGCGTGAGCGGCAGCTTGCGCCTGGGCGCTGCCGTCGAACTCCTGCCCACGATCGGTTTCGACTATCTGAAATCGGACACCTCCGGCCAGAACAACGGCTTTGGCTGGGTCCCGAACCTGGATATGTTTGCGCCGGTCCACGGCGCGCCGTTTGCGGTGGATGCCACTCCCTACAAACTGCACCCCAGGCAACGGGGCTTATATGGCGCTGTCCAATTGCGTGTGGGAGGAAACTGGATTCTCAATGCCGGCATCCGCCACGATCGTGCCCGGAGCGACGGTATCATCAGCGGCGTCGATTCCAGCTACGACGTGAGCCACGACAGCGTCAACGCCGGCGTCATGTACATCAGCGACCATGGAATTTCGCCTTACGTCAGTTACTCCGAATCGTTCAAGCCCCTTGTCGGCGTCGACGGCTATGGCAACACCTACCGGCCCTACGAAGGGCAGCAGACGGAGGTCGGGATCAAGCTGGAGCCCTCGTGGCTCGACGGCGCCCTTACGCTGGCTTACTTCGACGTCGAAGAGAAGAACGCGTTGATTTCGGATTCCTCCAACATCCAGACGCAAGGCGGAAAACGCACCAACAAGGGTGTGGAACTGAGGGGTGATTTCAAAGTAAGGCCCAACACGGCAGTGAGGGTATCCTATACTCACAATCATTCACGCCAGGACATCACTCCCAGCCAGACCGTCCGCACCCCCCTGATTCCAAAGCACCAAGCCAGTCTCTGGGTCAGCCATCGCTTTAATCTGCATGACAGCAACGATCTGACCGTGGCGGCAGGAGCACGCTACAACGGCTCGACCGAGGACGAGCGCTATTACCCTGGCGAGCGTATCTCCAGCCACACCCTGCTGGATTTGATGATGCGCTACGAAATCGACCGCGATTGGGCATTGCAGCTCAATGCACGCAACCTTACCGACAAGACCTACGTCAGCGGTTGTGATTTCTACTGCTATTACGGCGGCGGCAGAACAGTCGACTTGCAACTTCAATATCGGTGGCAGTAGACCATTCGGGCCGGGCTGGTTCAGGATGGAAACACTCCCGCGTGTCATTCCGAGGGGCCTTTGAGCGGCTGGAAGTTTTCGAATGCAGAGAACGGTTCTTCCGCCGAATATTTCCACGTCAACGACGCCGAACTCGCCAATATTTCCTTCGGATCGACCGTCGCGGTCATCGGCGTCGGCCCGGTCGGCGGCCACCGACAAAGGTTCTCGCGCAGGCGGTCGACATGGTCAAGATCGGCGGGACGATCGGGAACATCAACTATTTCGGTGAAGGCGACATCCTGCCGGTGCCGCGGATCGGCTGGGCCTACGGCGGCGCACGAGAGCATCCACGGCAGATTGACGCCGGGAGGACGCGACCGGATGGAAAGGATGGCCGCGCTCGCCATGAACAAGCGTTTCAACCCCGGCCCTCTCGTTGCGCACGTTTCAACGGGCTCGACAAGATCGGCGACGCACTGGAAAATGACGCGCCACAAGCCGGAAGATGTCATCAAGCCAGTCGTCATCATTTGAGCTTGACCCCGCCCGCCAGGAAACCCCGCGCATCCCGCGCTCCGCCGCAGCCATGTCAACGGGGCGCGGCGATCACTCTGAGACGCCCTTCCCGCAGGCATTTTCCGACGATCCGGTAGACGTCGGCGTCGAACCGCGACCGCCCCGAGTCCTGCCTGTCCGCCGCACTTGCGAACAGCGCCCCAAGCGTCACCTCGTCGCCGGCCGTGCCGAGATACCCCCAGGCATCGATGATGTGCGCATCCTCGCGCATGCCGAACTCGTCACGCTCGACGAGGGCGATCGGGCCGGGGTAAGGCCAGGGACGTACCCGGTGTTTAGCCAGCGCGGTCATCAGCCGGGCGCTGTGCAGCGAAATGGCTTCCCTGCCGACACAGGCGCCGCGGCAGCTTCCCTGTCCGTGGGCGATACAGGCTTCCCCGGCGCGGCCATCGGCAAGGCCGGTAAAGTGATGACACAGCCGGTAGGCTTGTGCCAGCTTGCGCAGGGCCGAGACAGCTTCGCGTGGGCCGCGGTACAGGCCGTACAGGTCTTCCGCGCGGGCGAAATCGACGTCGCGGGCGAATACCAGGGCGGGACGGAAATCGCCGTCGCCGTGTCGGACAAGTTGCCAGGAGCATAAATCCTCGGACGCCCGGCGCCGGGCGGCGGCGAGTTCAAGCTCATATAGTCGGGCGCCAAGCTCGCCGGCCGCTTCGCGCCATTCGATCCGCCAGGCTTCGCGCGCGAGCGGCGTCTCGCGCTTTGTGGACGAGAAATGCGCGAAGGTCGTCCATCCGGAAGCGGGGACGATTGAAAACCTCTGCCTTGACGCAGGCGATGTCGGCAAGGCCGGTGAAGTATCCGCGCGGGGATTCCCCACATTCGTCCGCGCGGCGAAGCAATCTCCGAAGCAGAGCGCCCTCCAGACTATATTTCACGCCGATGGGTCGTCGAATGTTTCCACTCCTGGATGAACCGCTTCCGAAAGCTCATCCCACGCTATGAGAAGACCGACTTATCCTACTGGGCCCTACTCGATCTCGCCGCTGCCATGATTCCCCTCAATAAAGTTATTACTATTTACGGATAAGCACTAAAAATATATTTTCCAACATACAAGGACTGAAGGCAGTAAATATTTGCGGGCGCGAAGCGCCCGGTAACTGATCTGTCCTCTGTCCGGAGACCATGAACAGGTTTTGAGGCAATTGCGCCCATTGCGCCGTGGAGCCGCTCCACCGGCCATCTGCGCAGACGGAATGCGCGCTCAGGGCAGGGTGCGGGCGACGACCAGCAGCGTGACTTCGGCCGCGCCGTGCCGCTTGAGCGTACGCGCGCATTCGTCGAGTGAAGCGCCGGTGGTCATGACGTCGTCGACAAGAAGGATGCGCCGGCCAGAGAGGTCGCGCGCGCAATGGAACGCGCCGCGCACGTTTTTCCCGCGTTGCTTCCACGGCAGGCCGGCCTGGGCCGGGGTGTGCCGGATTCGCGTGCATACCTCGAAATCCAGCGGCAACCCGAGCGCCCTGGCGACGGGACGTGCGAGTTCGAGCGCCTGGTTGAAGCCGCGTTCGCGCAGCCGGGTCGGGTGCAGGGGCAGCGGGACGATGAGGTCGGCTCTTGATTCTGGCCCCGATGCTTGCGCCAGCCGGGTCAATTCTTTCCCGAGGCAGGCGGCGAGCGCTAGGCGATGGCCGTATTTGAAAGCCTGGATCAGCTTGTCCAGCGGAAATGCGTAATCGAAAACGGCAAGCGTCCGGTCGTAGTGCGGCGGGTGCGCGAGGCAAGGTCCGCAGGTTTCTCCCAAAGCGGTGGGCAGGGCGCAGCGCGGACAGCGGAGAGCGGGACGCCGCGGCAGGTCGTCAGCGCACGCTGCGCACAGGATTTCTCCGCCGCTCGCCTGGCCGCAAAGCAGGCAGTCCTGCGCGAGAAATGCGTCGGCGGCGCATCCGGCAAGGCGAGCGGCGCGGGCAAGAAGGCCCTGGCTTTGGGTTAGAATGCTCATCGAAAACCCACTCCGGTTTGAAACCTCTCCCATCTCGATGGATCTTCCATGAATATACGTTCAAACGCATCGCTGCAAACGGCCGCGTCGACGCCTGTCGCCCGATGGACTGTTTCGCGGGTCGAAGCACTTTACCAGAAGCCTTTGATGGATTTGCTTTTCCAGGCGCATCAGGCGCACCGCGAGCACTTCGATCCCAACGAGGTGCAGCGCTCGGCGCTCCTGTCGATCAAGACCGGCGGCTGTCCCGAGGATTGCAGTTATTGCACGCAGTCGGCGCGCTACAAGACGGACACCGGGCGCGAGGCGCTGATGCGGGTCGAGGAGGTGGTGGCCGCGGCGCGGGAAGCGAAAGCCAAGGGCGCCACGCGCTTTTGCATGGGCGCCGCCTGGCGTGGGCCGAAGGAAAAGGAGCTCGAGGTCGTCACCCGGATGATCCGCGAGGTCAAGGCGCTCGGCATGGAGACCTGCGTGACGCTGGGCATGCTCAAGGACGGTCAGGCGCAGAAACTCAAGGAGGCCGGGCTCGATTACTACAACCACAACGTCGACACCGACGCCGGGTTTTACGACAAGGTGATCACCACGCACAAGCATTCGGATCGCCTCGACACCATCGCGCAGGTGCGCGCGGCGGGCATCAAGCTATGTTCCGGCGGCATTCTCGGGCTCGGCGAGTCGCGCCGCAATCGCGCAGCGATGGTCGCCCAGTTAGCCAACATGGATCCGCCGCCCGAATCGGTGCCGATCAACAATCTGGTCGCGATGCCGGGCACGCCGTTGGCGGCGGTCGAGAAAATCGACAACTTCGAGTTCGTGCGCACCATCGCCGCCGCGCGCATCACCATGCCCGCAAGCTGGGTCCGCCTGTCCGCCGGCCGCGAGGTGATGAGCGAGGAGATGCAGGCGATGTGTTTCTTTGCCGGCGCCAATTCCATCTTCTATTGCGACAAGCTGCTCACGGCGAGCAACCTGGACCTTAACGCCGACCAGGCGTTGTTTGAAAAACTCGGGTTGCAGGCGATCTAGGCGGTCTTGGGTTTTTGATGCCGGCCGTTTCCGTCACGCCGTCCATCGACGCGCGCCGGGTGCGCCGCGCTTTTGCCCGGGCGGCGGCCGGCTACGACGCCGCGGCGGCGCTGCAGCGCGAGATCGCGGCGCGCATGCTGGAGCGGCTCGACGACGTGAAAATACGGCCGGACGTCCTCGTCGATCTCGGGTGCGGCACCGGAGCGAGCCTCGCCGCCTTGGGCGAGCGTTATCCGCGGGCGAGGATCGTCGGCATCGACGTTTGCGAAGCGATGCTGCGCGTCGGCGACCGCCAGCGCTCGAAGCTTCTCTGGATGCTGCCTTTCCTGCGAGGCCCGAAACACGCTTCGCTCATCGCCGCAAACGCGCAGGCGCTACCGCTCGCGGCGGGCGCGGCGGGCTTCATCTGGTCCAACCTGATGCTGCACTGGCTGGCCGATCCGCTGGCGGCTTTCCGCGAGATGCACCGGACGCTGGAAGTCGACGGCCTCTTGATGTTTTCCACCTTCGGACCGGATACGCTGAAGGAGTTGCGCGCCTCATTCCAGGACGAGTACGAGCATAGCTTGCGTTTCATCGACATGCACGACTACGGCGACATGCTGGTCGAATGCGGTTTCGCCGGGCCGGTGATGGACGTCGAACGCCTGACCGTGAGCTATCCGTCGCCGGAGGCGCTTTTCGACGAATTGCGCCGGAGCGGCTCGACCTCTGCGGCGCCGGGACGCCGGCGCGGCTTGCTGGGCCGGCAAACGTGGCGGGCCGTGTGCGACGCCTATGAAAAACTGCGCGTCGAGGGGCGATTGCCGGCGACGTTCGAGGTGGTCTACGGCCACGCATGGAAGGCGGCGCCGCGAACGATCGCGGACGGGCGGTCGGTGATCCGTTTCGACGCGAAGCGGGCGTAGAATGGCAGTCCCCTCCGCGCTTTTCGCGCCCTGATTTCTCCCCGTTCTGAAAGTGGTTTCAATTTAAGTCCCCAGGATGATTCAGAACATGCCCCCGCATCCGTTTTTCTCCGACCGGCGCGTCGTCGTCGTGCTGGCTTCGCTGTGCTGCCTGCTCTGGGGCAGCGCCTACCCGGCGATCAAGACCGGCTACGCCCTGTTCGACATCGCCGCCGGCGATATTCCGTCGAAATTGCTGTTCGCGGGCTACCGCTTCATGTTCGCCGGTCTGGTGCTGCTTGCGCTGGCCATGTTCACGCGCCGGAACGTTTTCGTCCTGAATCGCGGGAATCTGTTTTCGACCTGCCTCCTGGGGCTGACGATGACCTCGTTGCAGTACGTTTTTTTCTACGTCGGGCTGGCGTACACGACCGGCGTGAAGAGCTCGATCCTCAACGCGGCGACCACGTTTTTCAGCGTCCTGCTGGCGCACTACCTCTATCGCAACGATCGCCTGAACCTCCGCAAGGTCGCCGGCTGCCTGATCGGTTTTGCCGGGGTGGTCGTGGTCAATTTCAGCAAGGACCTGCTGGATTTCGACTTTACCTTGCTCGGCGAGGGATTCGTCGTGATCTCGATGTTCATCCTGTCCGCTACTTCGATCTACGGCAAGAAACTTTCGCAGACGATGGACGCGGTCGTGCTGACGGGCTACCAGCTCGGCATCGGCGGCTTCGTCCTGGTCGTCGCCGGATACGCCGCCGGCGGGAAGCTGGAAGGCTTTACGCCGGGATCGACGGCGCTCCTGGCGTACATGGTGGTCTTGTCCTCGGTGGCCTACTCTTTGTGGACCACGCTGCTCAAGTACAACCGGGTCGGCATGGTGGTGGTGTTCAATCTGCTGATCCCGATATTCGGCGCCGTCCTGTCGGCGATTTTCCTCGGCGAGAGCGTCCTCGAATGGAAAAACATCGTGGCGCTGGCGCTGGTGTGCGGCGGCATCTGGCTGGTGACCCGGGAACGCTGAAGTCTTGCCGGCGCGCCGGCGGAAAATCCGGGGCGGGCCGTATCGGGTAAAGTTACGGGTAATCGACGCCTTTCCCTCGGGAGCCCGCCATGACCCAAGTCGTTTCGAAAATCTTCGTCGCCGTGAGCCTCGCGGTGATTGGGTACTTTTCCCTCGCGCTCATTTCGGCCATTTCGCAGGTAGCGGATTTCGTGGATCGCCTGTACCCCGGAACCGCCGTTTGGGTTTTCTGGGGCCTGGCCTTGCTTTTCTCAGGGCTTCTGCTGACGCCCGTTTACTTTTATTTCCGCCTGCCCAAAGCCCCGCTTCCGCCGGCCGGTGACGATCCGGCCGCCCTGGAATCCTTCCTGTGCGCGTTGCGCGGACACCTCAAGGGGAATCCCCGGCTCGCCGGCATGGCGCTTGCCGCGAACGACGAAATCCCGCTTGCCCTGGCGAAGCTCGGGGACGAGGCGGACGCCGTCGTGAAACGCACGGCCAGCGCCGTGTTCATCAGCACCGCGGTGATGCAGAACGGACGCCTCGATGGACTGCTCGTCCTGGTGAGCCAGCTGCGCCTCGTGTGGCGGATCGCGTCGATCTATCACGGCAGGCCGTCGCCCCGGCAGATGCTCCAGCTCTACGCCAACGTCGGGGGCAACGTATTGATCGCCGACAATTTCCAGGAAATCGACTTCGCGGAAATCGCCACGCCGATCGTCGCCTCGATCTTTCCTTCGATCAAGGGCGGCATCCCCGGCTTGCAGGGCATTTCGACGCTGCTGGTCAACAGCCTGTCCAACGGCGCGGCAAACGCTTTTCTCACTCTGCGGGTCGGCCTGGTCGCCAAGGCGTATTGCGCGGCCGTGTCGGCGCCCCTGGAAAACAGCGTGCGCAAATCCTCGACGATGGAAGCCCTAGCGCTCGTCGCCGACATCGTCAAGGAGCAGGGCGGCCGGATCGTCGAGAAATCATGGCAGATGGTCCGAAATACCGTCGTGGACGCGACCGAGGCGACGGTCCAGGGCGTCAAGGGCGCCCTGCGCAAAACGGCCGACGCGACTTTCGAGACGGCCAGGACGGTCGGCGATACCTTCGGGGACGGCATGCGTTCGCTCAAGGGCATGGTAAGGAAGTGAAAACGCGTAAACGGTGGGAAATCCCGCCACGAACCTGGTGACAAGGCACACGTCCGGCACACGATTGGCAGCAAGCGGTGTGTCTTCAATACGAGCCACACGGGGATGCCTTCGAGGGACGACATCATTCCCAACTGGACG
>JAIRNL010000172.1 GCA_031258035.1 Azoarcus sp.
GCAATCTTCCTTGCCAAACGCCTCCTTCGCCAGACGGTAGATTGCTTCCAGCGCCTCCCGGTTACTCATTGAGCATCTCCTTGCCAATTTTCATATTCTACCTTGTCGGTAGTCGGGACGAAATGCTTCGCTTTCGGAATTCCCCTTCCGGGACGGCTCTGAGTCCGATCAGCAGAACCCACTGCCGCCGCAGAGGCGCTGGTGCGCTTTCGCCGCATAGCGGTCGGTCATCCCGGCAATGTAGTCGGCGACGGCCCGCGCCTTGTCGAGCGCGGCGCAGGCGCGATACCGCGGCGGCAAGAGATCGGCGTTCGCCATATAGACCGCGAAAAGGTCGGCGACGATGCATCGCACCCGGTCGACGGTGCGCAACACTTGTTCGTGGCGGTAGAGATTGAGGCGCAAGAAATCTTTCAGTTCGCGCAGTTTCGGGGACAGCGCCGCGGAATACGCAGCCAGTGCCGGGGCACGGTGGACGTCGTCGAGGCTTGCGACGCCCGCCGCCGCGATGTTCGCGCGCGTGTTGGCGACGAGATCGCGCACCATGACGTCGATCATGCGCCGGATGGTTTCGTGAATCAGGCGGCGGCCTTCCAGCCCCGGCCATTGCGCTTCGGCCTCGCGGCGGCATTGCGCGAAGACCGCGACCGCGTCGAGCCGTTCGAGTGTGATCAGCCCCGAACGCAGGCCGTCGTCCACATCGTGGTTGTTGTAGGCGATTTCGTCGGCGAGATTGACGATCTGGGCTTCGAGCGAGGGCCGGCGTCCCACGATGAAACGTTGGCCGATGTCGCCGAGAAGGCGGGCGTTCGCGGGCGAGCAGTGCTTGAGGATGCCTTCCCGCGTTTCGTGCAGCAGGTTGAGGCCGTCGAAGGCGGCGTAGCGTTCTTCGAGGGTATCGACGATGCGCAGCGATTGCAGGTTGTGCTCGAAGCCGCCGTATTCTTTCATGCAGCCGTCGAGCACTTCCTGGCCGGCATGCCCGAAGGGCGTGTGCCCGAGGTCGTGCGCGAGCGCCACCGCTTCGGCGAGGTCTTCGTTGAGCCGCAGGGCCCGCGCCATGCTGCGCGATAGTTGCGCCACTTCCAGGCTGTGGGTCAGGCGGGTGCGGAACAGGTCGCCCTCGTGGTTGATGAAGACCTGTGTCTTGTATTCGAGGCGGCGGAAAGCGGTGGAGTGGATGATGCGGTCGCGGTCGCGCTGGAATTCGCTCCGCTCCCGGGGCGGCGTTTCGGCATGGCGGCGACCGCGGGAGACGGCTTCGGTCACGGCATAGGGGGCGAGCCGCGCCATGTTCATGTCCCGCCCTCCGCGACGCAGCGCGCCTCGATGGCCGCGCCGACCGCCGCGATATCCACGTCGGCCGTCACGACCGCCCGGCCCAGGCCGCGCAACAGCACGAAGCGCAATTTGCCCGCCTCCACTTTCTTGTCGTGCGCCATCAAAGCCAGATAACGCGGCACGCCCAGCGCCGGGCCGCGCACCGGCAGGCCGGCGCGCTCGAACAGGCGCTCGATGCGCGCCACTTCTTCGTCGCCCAGCCAGCCCAGGCGGCGGGAGAGTTCCGCCGCCATCATGGTGCCGGCGGCCACGCCTTCGCCGTGCAGCCATTGCCCGTAGCCGAGTCCGGTTTCGATCGCGTGCCCGAAGGTGTGGCCGAGATTGAGCAGGGCGCGTTCGCCCTGTTCGGTTTCGTCGGCGGCCACGATGTCGGCCTTGAGGTGGCAGGAGCGTTCTATCGCCCAGGCCAGCGCCCCGGGTTCCAGGGCGCGCAGGGCGTCGATGTGCTGTTCCAGCCAGGCAAAAAAGCCGGCGTCGCGGATCAGGCCGTATTTGATGATTTCAGCCAGCCCGGCGGAGAACTCCCGCGCCGGCAGCGTGGCGAGCGTCGCGGTGTCGGCCAGCACCAGGCGGGGCTGGTGAAAGGCGCCGATCATGTTTTTGCCAAGCGGGTGGTTGATCGCCGTCTTGCCGCCCACCGAGGAGTCTACTTGCGCGAGCAGCGTGGTCGGCACCTGGATGAAGGCGATGCCGCGCTGGTAGCTCGCCGCCGCAAAGCCGCCCATGTCGCCGACCACACCGCCCCCCAGGGCGATGAGGGTGGTGGCGCGTTCGCAGCGTTCGCGCAGCAGCATGTCGAAAATGCGGTTGAGCGTCCCCCATTCCTTGTGCGCTTCGCCGTCGGGGAGGAGAAGGCTCACGATTTCCACTTTTTCGCGGCGCAGGCCGGCGCACAACCGTTCGAGATAAAGCGGCCCCACCACGTCGTTGGTCACGACCGCGACTTTGCGGGTGCGAAGATGCGGCAGGATCAGATCGGGACGTTCGAGCAGGCCATGCCCGATGTGTATCGGATAGGCGCGCGCGCCCAGGGCGACTTTCAGGGTGTGCATGGGATTTTCTTTTCGATGCCGGACAGGGCCTTTTCGATCTGGTTTGCCATCGACACGAAGCCGCCGCGCCCGCCGTCGATGACGATGTCGGCGATTTCACGGTACAGGGGGTCGCGCTGGCTGTGGAGTTCGGCGATGCGCGCGCGCGGATCGGCCACCTGGAGCAGCGGACGGTTGCGATCGTAGCGGGTGCGTTCCCACAGCAGATGCGGCGGCACGTCGAGGTAGATGACGACGCCGCGTCGGGCCAGCAGGGCGCGGTTGGCGGCACTGAGCACGACGCCGCCGCCGGTGGCGATGACGATGTCGGTCTCGGCGGTCAGTTCGTCCAGCATGCGCGCTTCGCGGCGGCGAAAGCCGGCTTCGCCTTCAAGATCGAAGATGATCGGGATCGACACGCCGGTGCGCGCGATGAGTTCGTGATCGCAGTCGGCGAAACGCACCTGTCGGCGTCGCGCCAGTTCGCGCCCCACCGTCGTCTTGCCCGCGCCCATCATGCCGATCAGGATCAAACAACTCACGGATGCCGTTGCCGTAGTTCAATGAAAAAGGCGGCGCCCCACTCCGGGGCGCCGCCTCGCATCATAGCAGCTAAGAACGAAACTTCAGCGCAGTGTCAGCGATTCATCGACGATGCGCGGGGTCACGAATATCAGCAGTTCCGTTTCGTTGGTCGACTTGCTGGTGGTACGGAACAGGTGGCCCAGCACGGGGATGTCGCCGAGCAGGGGCACTTTGGAAACACTGACTTTTTCTTCGTCGGTGTAGATGCCGCCGATCACCACGGTGCCGCCGTTCTCGACGAGCACATCGCTCTTGACGCTCTTGGTTTCGAGCGGCGGTTCGGATGACCTGCCGTTCAGGATGAGGCCAGGCAGCGGCCGGTCCTTGTTCACCTGGATGGCCAGTTGCAGACGCCCGTCCGGGGTGATCTGCGGTTTGACCTTGAGCGCGAGCACGGCTTTCTTGAAGGAGGTGCTGGTCGAGCCGGAGCTGGAGGCTTCCTGGTACGGAATCTCATTGCCCTGTTCGATCATCGCTTCGACGTTGTTGGCGGTCAGCACGCGCGGGCTGGAGATGGTGCGCGCCTTGCCGTCCTGTTCCTGCACCTGCAATTCGATATTCACGAACCGGGTCAGGTTTTTATTGACGAGCGTCAGGCCGAGTTGCCCAAACGGACTCCCTATCCCGCTGCCGCTCGTAATCGCGGCGCCGGCGGGCACGACACCCCCAGGTTTGTCCTGATTGAGCGCGCCCGTGTAGTCGGACTGCCCGAAGCCCAGCTGCGCGCCGCCGCCCAGATTCTTCAGCCTCGTGTCGCCATAGCCCAGCTTCACGCCGAGATCGCGGGCGAAGTTCTTGCTGGCTTCGACGATGCGGGCTTCGATCAGCACCTGACGCGGCGCGACGTCGATTTCGGTGATCACCCGGCGCACATCGGCGAGGCGGGAGCCGACATCGGTCACGAAGACCTTGTTGCTGCGATCGTCGACCACGACGCTGCCGCGCTTGGAGAGGACGGTCTGCCCCTTGGCTTGCAGGAACTGGGTGATCTCGGTGGCGCGGTGGTAGTTGATCTGGAAGGTCTCGGTCTGCAAGGGTTCCAGTTCCTCGACCTGCGCCCGCGCTTCGTTGATGAGCTTTTCGCGCGCCGCGAGTTCTTCGCCCGGCGCGATCCAGATCACGTTGCCGTTCTTGCGCATGTCCAGTCCCTTGGCCTGGAGGATGATGTCGAGCGCCTGATCCCAGGGAACGTCCTTGAGCCGCAGGGTGAGGTTGCCCTGCACCGAGTCGGACGTGACGATGTTGAAATCGGTGAAGTCGGCGACGACTTGCAGCACCGAGCGCACATCGACGTTCTGGAAGTTGAGCGAGAGTTTGTTGCCCGCGTACTTGACGCGCCCCCCGCTCCGCTGCACGAGTTTCTCGGGGTCTTCGACCAAGCGCCTGACTTCGAGGATGAACTGGTCGTCGCTCTGGTAGGCGTTGTGTTCCCACAGGCCATTCGGCGTCACGGTCAGGCGGACGTTCTCGCCTTGCTGCTCGGCTTGCAGGGCCGTGACCGGCGTGCCGAAATCGGTCACGTCGGAGCGGCGGCGCAGGTTGTCCGGCAGCGCCGTCTTGAGGAAGCTCACGACCAGTTTGCCGCCCTGCTGCTGCACATCGACCCCGACCTCCGCGCTGGAGAGCTGGACGACGACCCGCCCTTCCCCTCCCGCGCCGCGACGGAAGTTGATGTCGCTGACGCTTTGCCCCTTCCGGGCCACGGGTTTCGCGGCAGCCAGGTTGGAAGCGGACAGGCCGGCGGACTTCGCGGCGACCGGCGCGCCGCCCGGCGAAAGGGCGATGGTCACGGCGTTACCGGCGACACGGGTATCGTAGGACAACAGCCGCGACAGGTTGAGCACCAACCGGGTACGGTCGCCGACCTGGGCGATGGTCGCGCTGCGCAGATCGCCCAATTCGATGCTTTGCGTGCCACGCCCCAGGCCATTTCCCGTGGAGGGGAAATCGAACACGATGCGCGGCGGGTTGGCCTGGGTGAAGCTGGCTGGCATCGCAGCCAGGGGCGCCTGTGTAGACAGGCGCACATAAATCGCGCTGCCATCCTCGGCCACATCCAGCTTCTGGATACTGTTGAGACCGGCCCCGGCCTGCGCCTGCGCCGGGTCATTGGCCTGCGCCCATGCCGGCACCGCTGGCGCGAACAATCCAGCCGCTGCCGCCGCAAGCAGCAACGCACTGATCCTGTTACTCATTTTCCTGCCTCCTGCCGCTCTTGCAGCTGCAATGAAGTATTACGCTCGATCCAACCTTCAGCG
This sequence comes from Azoarcus sp., assembly GCA_031258035.1. Classification (GTDB taxonomy): domain Bacteria; phylum Pseudomonadota; class Gammaproteobacteria; order Burkholderiales; family Rhodocyclaceae; genus WRNU01. The sequence continues at coordinate 5,216 of JAIRNL010000172.1, forward strand.
AGGTCTTCGACCAGCTCTTGAAGCTCCACCGTATCATCGGTAATCGCAACGATTCTCCCGTGATGCTGACCCATGAAATTGCCGACCCGTACCTGATACAAGGCGCCGCCCGCCTGGATGAGCGCGTGGACACCCTTGTCCTGAGCCATCACGCCGACCATTTTCAGGGAGTCCAGCGAAAAGGCTTCCAGGGGCTCGCGCTGCCGGTCGGGGTTGAGACGCGGGTCGTCGATGCGCTGCTTCTCCACCTTCGCCGGCTCGATCCTGACGGCGTCGAACGGCGCCGGCCCGTCCGGGGACTGGTAATCGACCACCGGGAAAATCTTGATTTCCGGCAGGGGCCTGACCGCCCCGCGCATGCCGACGGTCTGCTCTTCCATCCAGGACTGGATGTCTTCCGGATCGCCCGCGCAGCCAGCCAGCAAGGCGGCGCACACCGTCGCGGCAGCAAGCGCGCCTCTCATTTCTTTCCTCCCTGTTTAGCCAGTTCGTCCTGTTCGAGATAGCGATAGGTCTCCACCGTCGCATCCAGTTTCAGGCGCCCGCCGGGCCCGGCTGCTTTATTGCCGCCTTGCGGCGGGACGGCGGTGAGCACCATGCTCTTGATGGTCACGATGCGAGGCATCCTGGCAACGTCGCTGGCGAATTCGCCAAGGTCGTTATAGCTGCCGGTCACACTGATCTTGACCGGCACGGCCGCGTAGAACTCCATGATGTCGTCCCTGACCGGCTGGAACAGATCGAACTGCAAGCCGCGCCCCAGCCCGGCCTGGTTGATGTCCGAGAGCAGGGACTCCATTTCGGCCTTGCCGGGCAATTGCCTGACCAGGGTTTCCAGTTGACGGTTGATCTCGGACAACTGCCGCCGGTATTCGTCGAGATTGACGGCCTGGCGCTTTTTGCTGACCCAGCCCTCGCGCAGTTGCTGCTCCTGCGCCTGGCTCTGTTCCAGGCTGGCCCACTGATCCGACCAGTCGAGCAGCCACCCGAGCACGAGCACGCCGAGCAGCAGGGCCGCGTAGGCAACGAGCTTGGGCGCGAGCGGCCAGCTTCCGGGATCGTTGAAATTCAACCCCTGGAAATCGCCCTGAAGACGTTGGAAATCGAAATTCATCGTCGCCTATCCCTTTCGCGCCGGCTCGCCGCCCGACTCCGCATCGCTTGCCGGCGCGGCGGAATGTTCGATGAAGACATTGAGTTCGAAGTTATAGACGCGCCGATTGTTCTGTGTTTCCGCCACACTTCTGACGACTTCGGAGTTTTCCAGGAAGGGCGACTCGTTGAGGCTGCTCATCAACTGCGAGATGCGCGTGTTGGATTGCGCATAGCCCCGCAACGTGATTTTGTTGCCCGACTGCGAGACCGAGGCCAGATAGACCCCCGCCGGCATCCGCGCAGCCAGTTCGTTGAAAAGATGCACCGTTTCGGCCCGGTTGCTTTGCAGGGCCTCGATCACCTGCTTGCGAGCCAGCAGCCTGTCGATCTGGCTGCGCAAATCCTTGATTTCGACAATGACCTTGTCGAGTTCGGTATTTTTCTCCTGGATGAAACGGTTGCGCGCTTCCTGGCTGTCGATGTGCCCGGCATTGACCACGTGCACCAGCAACCAGATGGCGGCCCCCAGCGCGAGCATCAGCACGGAAACCAGGTAAAAACGCTGGCGCCGCTCCTTGCGTTTTTCTTCCCGGTGCGGAAGGAGGTTGATCCTGGTCATGCGTCGAACCTCCTCAGGGCCAGGCCACAGGCCACCATCAGGGATGGCGCATCAGCCAGCAGCTTCTTGACGCCGAGCTTCGAGGACACGGACATCCCCACGAAGGGATTGGCCACCAGCGTCTGTACCTGGGTACGTCCGGCAACGACATTCGCCAGGCCGGGTATGACCGCGCCCCCTCCGGTGAGCACGAGAAAATCGACTTCGTTGTACTGCGTGGAAGTAAAGAAGAATTGCAGGGCGCGCGAGACTTCGAGCGCCAGACTGTCCATGAAGGGTTGCAGCAGATCGACCGCATAGTCCCCAGGCAGGCCCCCGGTGCGCTTGGCCGTTTCGGCTTCGTCCGCGCTCATGCCGTAGTGGCGGGCAATATCCAGGGTCAGTTGGTTGCCGCCAAAACTCTGCTCGCGCGTATAGACTCTCTGCCCGTTGCGCAGGACGATGAAATTCATCGTGCTCGCGCCGACATCCACCAGCGCCACCAGCTTGCCGCTGCCGGGCAACTGGCGCACGACCAGCTCGAAGGCGGCTTCGAGCGCCAGGGATTCGACATCGACCACCACCGCCTTCAGACCACAGGACTCCACCACGCCGACCCGATCCTCGATCTTTTCCTTGCGCGAGGCCGCGACCAGCACTTCGACCTCGTCGTGGCCAGCCGCCGGGCCGATGACCTGGAAATCGAGATTGACTTCGTCGAGCGGGAACGGGATGTACTGGGCCGCCTCGGCCTCGACCTGCGCTTCCATGTCCAGTTCGCGCAAGCCAGCGGGCAGGATGATCTTCTTGGTGAAAACCGCGGATGTCGGCAGGGCGATGGCGACGTTCTTGACACTCGCGCCGAAGCGCCGCAGGGCACGCCGCACCCCACTGGCCACGGCATCGAAATTGGCGATGTTGCCATCGACCACCGCCTCGCGCTGGAGCACTTCGATCACATAGCGCGCCACTTGCGGCGTCCCGCGCTCGCCCGTCGTCAACTCCAGGAGCTTGATCGACGAGGACGAAATGTCGAGCCCCGCAAGTTGGCGCGATTTCGTGCGAAAAAAAGAAATATCGATCACAGAAAAACCCTGGCTGTTTCTTCACATGGCGCCGCGGCCAGACGCTTCCACGGCGGCACGGCGATACCGGAGCCCAGTGTAGGCCAGGCATCACACACGCTTCAAGCAAGGAATCCCCACGAAAAACATATGGAGTGACATTGTTCGCGCCGGCATCAGGTAAGGTTTCACAGCCCGGCCTCTTTCGCCTTCCACCGGGGCAAAACCGCGCCTCTATATATAATACGTTCCGTTCCTTTTCCCCCCGGACATGACATGCGCTGGTTTCTTTACCCGTTCGCCGCACTGCTGGCACTGCTGGCGATCGGATTGGCCACGTTGGCCGCTGTTTCCCTGCTGGCCTGGCCCAAATTGCCCCCTCTCGACGCCCTGACCGATTACCGCCCGCGCATCCCCCTGCGCGTCTATACCGCCGACGGCCATCTGATCAGCGAATTCGGCGAAGAGCGGCGCACGGTGGTCAAGATCGCGGACGTTCCCCTCCCGCTCAGGCAGGCACTACTCGCGGCGGAAGACGAAAACTTCTACGGGCACATGGGGATCGACCTCGTCGGCATCGCGCGCGCCTTCATAAAAAACCTGCACTCCGGCACGCGCGGACAGGGCGCCTCGACGATCACCATGCAAGTGGCGCGCAATTTCTTCCTGAGCCGGGAACGTTCATACAGCCGCAAACTCTACGAAATCCTGCTCGCGCTCAAGATCGAGCACAACCTGGGCAAGGACCAGATCCTCGAACTCTACGTAAACCAGATCTTCCTCGGCCAGCGCGCCTACGGCTTCTCGGCCGCCGCCCAGGTCTATTTCGGCAAACCGCTCGCCGACCTCACCCTCGCCGAATCCGCCATGCTCGCCGGCCTGCCCAAGGCGCCCACCACGGCCAACCCGATCTCCAACCCCCCGCGCGCGCGGCAGCGGCAACGCTATGTCCTGCGGCGCATGGTCGAAGCCGGCTTCATCACCGAAGACCAGTACCAACAGGCCGCGAGCGAACCCCTGCGGACAGGCGCCGGCAGCGCCGCGCGCGATCCCCACATCGTCAGCCCGGTACATGCCGAATACGTGGCTGAAATCGCGCGCCAGATCGCCGTCGAGAAATTCGGCGAACAGGCCTACCAGGCCGGCTTCAAGATCATCACCACGATCCGCCGCGCCGAACAGGAAGCCGCCTACGAAGCCCTGCGCCAGGGCGTCATGGACTACGACCGCCGCCATGGCTACCGCGGCCCGGAAAAATATCTCGACCTGCCGCCCGAGTCTCTGGACAAGGAAGCACTCGACGAAGAAATCGCCCAGGCGCGCAATTACGGCGACCTGCTCGCGGCCGTGGTCACCCAGGTCGCCCCGAAGGAAGTCACGGTCTACCACAACGGCCAGTCCATCCAGATCACCGGCGAGGGCCTGCGCTTCGCCGCCGCCATGTTGAGCGACAGGGCGCCGAAGACGCGCCGGGTGCGGCGGGGCGCGCTGGTGCGCATCCGCAATACCGCCAAGGGCTGGGAACTCACCCAGCTTCCGGACGTCGAAGCCGCCCTGCTCTCGGTAGACGCCCGCACCGGCGCCACGCGCGCCCTGGTGGGCGGGTTCGACTACAACCGCCGCCAGTTCAACAACGTCACCCAGGCGGAACGCCAGCCAGGCTCCAGCTTCAAACCTTTCATCTATTCAGCCAGCCTCGAACGCGGCTACGCCCCGGGCTCGCTGATCGCGGACGAGCCGCTCTATTACCCGGCGGGCGGCATCACCGGACACGAATGGACGCCGCACAACTACGACGGCAAATTCAGCGGCATCGTCACCTTGCGCGACGCCCTGGCTCACTCGAAGAACATCCCCGCCATCCGGGTACTCGAAGACATCGATCCGCGCTATGCCCAGAACTACATCGGCCGTTTCGGCTTCAACGCCGCCCACCATCCCCCTTACCTGACCATGGCCCTGGGGGCGGGTTCGGTCACGCCATGGGAAATGGCGGCCGCCTACGCCGTATTCGCCAACGGCGGCTTCCGCGTCAACCCATATGTGGTCAGTGAAATCCTCGACAGCAACAACAAGCCGATCGCCCGCGCCACGCCGCCGGTCGCCGGCGTCGACGCGAAGCGGGTGATCGACGGGCGCAACGCCTGGGTTATGACCTCGATGCTCCAGGACGTCGTGCGCCGCGGCACCGCCGCCCGCGCCCGCAGCCTCAACCGCGGCGACCTCGCCGGCAAGACCGGCACGACCAACGATTACGCCGATGCCTGGTTCTGCGGCTACAACGCCCAGGTCGTCGCCGTCTCCTGGATCGGCTTTCCCACCCCGCGCAACCTCGGCAGGGGCGAGACCGGCGGCACGGCGGCGCTGCCGATCTGGATCAACTACATGCGCACCGCGCTCGCCGGCATGCCGGAGACCGCCTTCCCCCGCCCGAAGGGCATCAGCAGCGCCAGGGTCGGGGACGGCAACCGGGAAGACGTCTACTATTCCGAAAACCCGCCCCCCGCCCAGACGGCGGCGACGCAGGAAGACGATGACGCCGACTGGTTCGGTTCCCTGTTCGGCATCCCCTCCAACGAACCGCGCCGCCCCCCCGCGCCAAGCCAGCCGCAACAGCGACCCGCGCCGATCGAGGAGCGGCTGTTCAGGTGACGACTCCCGCCCACGGAGACGACCCGCCTTCCCTGTGGGTGAAAAACGCCCGCACACCGCAATATCTTTGTCACGGATAAAGAACGCCGCCGCCAATCCACGGTCGACGATCCAGCCAGAACGACACGACGGAGGATCACCATGAGTCGCTTTCACTCCCTTTCCCGGCATTACATGGGGCTGGTTGCCTTCGCGGCGCTGCTCGCCTTTTCCGGCGGCGTCCGCGCGGGCGACGACTTCACCCGTCCGGGATTCCAGACCCTGAACGCCGGCGTCTGCCCCGCCGACCGCGCCGATGCCGTGGAACCGTACCGCCCCTGCTCCACCGCCAGGCTGCTCTACCCGCACTACCCGAAGACGCCCTGGCTCACCCGCCTGATCGCCCGATCCGTCATCCTGCCGATGTTCTCCGAAGTGCTGGACAAACCGCTGCCGCCCCTGGCCGCCGGCGAAGCCGCGAAAGATCGCTACCTGATCCTGCTGAAAACCCTGATCCGCGAAAAAAGCGCCGCGCTCGCCGAAGAGGCGGCAGAACCGCCCATGTTCGACTTCTCGGCGGCGCTGACCGGGTGCGACGAAAGCAACCGCTCACAGGAAGGCAATGCCTGGCCGGAACGCTTCGGCCCCCTGTTGCAGTTCTCCCTGCGCCACACCCTGTCGACCGAGGGCGAAGCGCACCCGCCCGGCCCCGAGGGCGCCTTCATCGTGATCGACACGGACAAGCGCCGGGCAGTGACCTTCGACGACATCATCCTCCCTGGCCGGGAAAAAGCGCTTGAAGCACTCCAGCGGGACGCCTTCCGCGCCTACCTGGAAGCGGCGGGCGAACTCTCCGCGGCGGAAATCGACGCCCACCTCGCCGACCCCACCTTCGCCTTCCACCTGAGCAAGAACTGGCGCATCGCCCCGGGCGGCCTGGTTTTCGGCTATGGCATGTACGAAATCGGCCCGCGCCCGCTCGGCATGCCGGAGATTTTCGTCGACAGCCAGATTTTGCAGGACATCATCCGCCCGGGCATCCTGGCTCACATCCCGGAAGCGCGGCCCGGAGAATGAAACCGCCGGAAAGCCGCCCGCGCCGCTGTCAGGCCGTTTCCGCCACCAGATCTTCCAGCAGCGCGCGCAGGGCGTCGAAATCCGGCTCGCCCAAGTATCTGTGCACGATGCGCCCCCGGCGGTCGATGAGCAGGGTCGTCGGCGTCAGGCGCACGCCCCCGAAACCCCGCGCCGCCTCGCCCGCCGGATCGAGCGCGACCTTGAACGGCAAGGCGCTTCTTTCGGCATAGGCGCGCACCTGCGGCGCGGGGTCGTAGCTCATCGCCACGGCAATGGTTTCCAACCCGCGCGCGGCGAACCTCTCGTGCATTTCAACCAGCTTCGGCATCTCCGCGATGCAGGTCGCGCAAGTCGTGGCCCAGAAATTGACCAGCACCACCTTGCCGCGCAACGCGGCGATCTCGAAACGCTCCCCCTGCAAAGTAGTGAAGCCGACATCGGGCGCCAGCGGTTTGACGTTGAGAACGAAGACACCGGCGGCGACGAGCGCGGCGACGGCGAGCGCGGCAATGAGACGGACTTTCATGGGCAAGATCCGGGCAAGATGGGCTTGTGCGCCCCGAGCCGCCGATTCTGCAAGGTTTCCCCGTGGCTGTCATCTCCATGC
>JAIRNL010000174.1 GCA_031258035.1 Azoarcus sp.
TTCGAGAAGCAGAACGTCGCCTTCATGGTGTCGCTCGCCTTCGCCATCGCCGCCTCGGCCAACTTCCCGGCGCTCCTGCTCTCGGTGCTGTGGAAAAACTGCACCACGCGCGGCGCGTATATCGGCGGGTTCATCGGCCTGGCGACCGCGCTCATCCTGACCGTACTCTCCGAAGCGGTCTGGGTCGACACGCTCGGCAACCCGGCTGGCAGTTCGCCCTTCCCGTATGCCTCGCCGGCGATTTTCTCGATGCCGATCGCCTTCATCGCCATCTGGCTCGTCTCGGTTCTCGACCACAGCGCGCAGGCCCGGCGCGACCGCGCGCTTTTCGCCGACCAGAAGGTGCGCTCGGAAACCGGCATCGGCGCAGCCAGAGCCAGTTCCCACAGTCCGACCCCGGAACCGGAACCGGGCGGAATCGCCATCCAGAAAGCCTGAAACGGCACGGCCGAAAGCGGCCCGCCTCCCCTGCGGCGCCCGGAAACGGGCGCCTTTTCATGCCATCGGCCCGGCACGCGCGATGCTTCGCGCAATCCGGTGTAAATCACATCAACAAATATCGGCCATGACGCGATATCGACGCATGTAAATATGTTACCCTGCGCCGTCCAGTGCCTTTTCAACCACGAAGCATACCCACGCGAGAAAGGAGAAACCATGTCGTTCATCTCATTCATATCGTCCGTGCTGTCCATTCCCCTCGTCCCCGGCAGTGTCTTCCCGCTGCAATTCGGCGTTGCCGGCACCAACTACGTCGGCCCCGATTATTCCGCTGGGCAACTGGGCGGGAAAATCAACGCCGTCGATCCGTTGCCGTCGCCGACCAACGCGGTCGACGAGGCGGCCATGCGGCACGACATCGCCAACCACTACGCCGACAGCTCCGCGACCCCGAACATGGACACCCTGCGGGCGGACGCGCAATTCCTGACCGATCTGACCGGCCTGCTCCAGGCTGACGAGATGCCGCCCGAGGAAACGACCCTGGCGGAAGTTGCCCTGGACGTGTTCATCGTCAAGACGGTGATCGGGCTCTCGGCGGCGATTCACGAAGCATACGAAATCATCAGCACCCAGTGGGACGCCAGCATCGTCTGACCGCACCCGCCCTTTTTACTTGCCGTCCCCCTCCCCACCGCCGCGGCCCTTCCCGCGGCGGTTTGGTTTGTTCAGCCAGCCAGCCCGAAAATCCGCGCCGCATTGCCGTGAAAAAGCTTTTCCAGGATTTCATCCCTGAAGCCCAGCTTCTGGAAATCCTCGATGGATTGCCGGATCGGGCGGAAAGGGTAGGAAGAACCAAACAGCAACTGGTCTGACAAGAACGTATTCGCGGCCTGCACGAAAACTTCGCTGCCCGCGAGAAAACCATACATGTCCGGGGCCGGGAAAATATTCTCGTAACGAAAGGCCACGCCCACCAGCGCATGCGTATTGGGGTAATAGCCGTGATAGCAGATGATGGGCAATTGCGGAAAAGCGCGCGCGATCACGGCAAGGCGGCCGGGATCGTTATAGGCGGGGTCCGGCGTCGTGGGGCCGGACATGAGGGTAAGCGGAATGCCGCGCCGAGCCAGATGCTCATAGACCGGGAAATAAAGCGGATCGTCGGGATGGCGCGCGGGTTCGCCGAAGCCGGGTTCGATATCGACGCCAGCCAGATGCAGGACGTCGATGGCGCGGTCGATTTCGGCAATGGCGGCATCCACGCCCTGCGAGGCGGGATCGACGCCCGCGATAGCCAGTAGCGCCGGGTGGGGATGGGTGATTTCATGCAGGAAGTCGTTGTCGATCCGCTGCGTGGGGGTGTGGCGCCCCACCACCACGGCGTGGGTCAGGCCGGCATCCCGGACTTCAGCCAGAAACCCCTCGCGCGTGAGCGAGCGGCGGAAGTGGTCGTCCGGCCCGCGCGTGCCGACGCGACGGTTCAACCAGCGGGCGGCGTCAAACGCGGCGCTACCGGGCGTCGCGCCGAAAAAATCGTGCAAATAGGCGGGACGGCAGCGGATGTCGGTGATTTTCATGTGAGCGGCAATCGGTAAGAAAACAGAAGACCTAGCAGATTGCGTACCACGTCATGCCTCGGCCAACACCGCGCGCTTCCGGGAAATTCCCCCTCCGCCCGCCGGCCCCGGTTGCTGCCACAGCAGCAATCCTGTTTCCGCATTGCTGCGCCAGCAGCACCTTTTCCGGAACACGCTCCCCGAAAAACCGCGCCAGAACGCCATTTCAACGATTGGCTCGCTTTTTGCTCGCCCTATCTTTTCAACAAGGGTCGGACATTTTCTTCGACCGATGGCAGCGTCCGCTCGATGGGGCGTTTCATTCCGGCAAGGAGCATATGATGAAGACAAGAACGGTACGGTCGGGCAGGTTCGCCCCGGCGCTTTTGGCAAGCGCCATCTGGGTCTCCGGCCTGTTGTTCGCGGGCGCGGCAAATGCGGAGGACGCCCATCCCGAGAGCATCAACCTGCAATTGCAGAGCTGGACGGCGGTCGCGGAAGCCAAGGGCATTCTCAAGGAAGAATTCGATAAAGTCGGCGTCAGGAAGGTCAATCTGATCGCGCAATCCTCGGGCGAACTACTGGGAGCGGAAAGCGCGGCGGTCGGCGGCGGAACGCTCGCCTTTGCCCAGCGAATGATCTATCCCGCCTTCGTGCAGAAAGCGAATGGCATTCCGGCGGTGATCGTGTGGCTCTCGGAAGCGTCCAACCGCTACCGCACGCCGATCTTCGTTTCGGCAACGAACAAGGAAATCAAAACGCTTGCCGATCTGGAAGGCAAGAAGTTTGGCTCATCAAGGATTTCATGCTATTGGTCGGCCCCGTTCGAGATCCTGAACAATGCGGGCATCCCGCTCGACAGCCGCCTGAAAAAAGGCCGGGTGCGCTACGAAAACATCGAAAGCCCGGCGGTGGCGGTACAGGCGCTGTTGAGCGGCGAAAAGGACGCGACGGCGGGGCACCTGGCGGCAAACCAATTCACCTCCGCCTATTTGCAAGGCAAATTCAGGCTGATCGCGGGGCCGGCCGACTCGGGCGCCTACGTGAATTACGCCGGGCGGGTCAGCTATTTCGCGCACAAGGACTTCGCGGCCAAATACCCGAGCGTGGTCAAGGCGTTCCTGCGCAGCCGCGAGCGCGCGCGCGCCTGGGCGACGGATCACGTAGACGAGGCGGCGGCGATCATCGCCAAGGCCCTGCGGCTCCCCGAAAACGTGGCGAAATTCCAGATCACCCATTTGGGACAATGGGACTTCATGGCGGGCGAACCCAGCGCGGAAGCCGCGCGCACCGCCATCAAGCAATTCCAGAAATGGTATGTCGAGCATGGCGACGACATCCTGGTCGACAAGCGCCTCTCCGAAGCGCAGATCGACGCTTTCATCGACGGCAAGTTCTTCCTGGGCGGCTCGCACTCGATTTACGGCGATCGTTATTCGACTTATTGAAATGCGCCACGCGATCGCGGAATTCTTCGCCGGGCAGCGTTATATCGGCGCGATCCTGCCGCTCCTCATCCTGGGCCTGTGGCAGGCATCGGCAAGTTTCGCGTGGATCGAGCCGGTTTTCCTGCCCGCGCCGAAAGCGGTCGTCAATGCCTTCTGGTACATGCTGACCCAACAAGATCTGCTCAAGGACATCTGGGCGAGCGTGTTCATCATCGCGCAAGCCTTTGTCTACGGCGCGCTGCTCGGGGTGGGGCTGGGCTTCGCGGCGGGGCTGTCGCACCGCGTCGAACGCTTTTTCGGCGGCACGATCAACACCGTCCGCCACATCCCCAGCGTGGCCTGGATACCGCTGATCGTCGTCTGGCTCGGCCTGGGCGCGCCCGCCAAAATCGTGGTGATCGCCAAGTCGATCTTCATCCCGGTGTTCCTGAACACCCTGCAAGCCATACGCGGCGTCGACCACGACTTCATCGAACTGGCCCAGGCATTGAAACTACGCCGCCGCCAGCTCATCGGCCGCATCATCCTGCCGGCGATACTACCCGTCGTCATGGTCACGCTGCGCTACTCGGCGGGGCTGGCCTGGGCGCTCGTGGTCATCGCCGAAGGCATCAGCGGCCTGGAAGGGCTGGGCTTCCTGATTTTCCGCGCCCAGAACCTCCTGATGACCGATCAACTGCTGGTCTGCATGCTCATGATCGGCGTGATCGGCTATCTGCTCGACCGCCTGCTCCACGCGGCACAGCGGCGGCTTTTGCGCTGGCAGCGCGGCTTCGGGGGCGTTTATGCTTGATCTGAACCAAGTCGGCAAACACTTCGGCGATTTCATCGCCCTGCAAGACACCCGCCTGCACGTCGAAGAAGGGGAATTCGTCACCATCGTCGGCGCGAGCGGCTGCGGCAAAACGACGCTCCTGCGGCTGATCGCCGGGCTCGACCAGGACTACAGCGGCGAAATCACCCTGCGCGGCGAGCGCATCGTGGGCACGAGCCTGGCGCGCGGCATCGTCTTCCAGGAACCCCGCCTGCTGCCCTGGCTGACCCTGTGGGAGAACATCGCCATCGCGCTCGACAACGCGCCGCTTTCCGCCGCCGCCAAGAAAGACGCCATCGCCGCGCAGATCGCCCTCGTGGGACTGACCGGGTTCGAGAAATCCTACCCCGCCGCCCTGAGCGGCGGCATGGCGCAGCGCGCGGCGATCGCCCGCGCCCTCGTCGGCCACCCTTCGATCCTGCTGCTCGACGAACCGCTCGGCGCGCTCGACGCCATCACCCGCATGCGTTTGCAGGAAGAACTGCTGCGCATCTGGGAACATGAGGGCGTCAGCATGATCCTGGTCACGCACGACGTGGAAGAAGCCGTCTTCCTGAGCCAGAAAATCGTCGTGATGGACACCCGCCCCGGGCGTGTGACCGCGAACATCGCCGTGGATCTGCCCGCGCCCCGCGACCGCTCGGCGGCGGCATTCGGCGCGCTCAAAAGGCAAGTCTTCGATGCGCTGCATGACAACGCCGCCGTGAAAACAGCGGAAATCGACTATCTCATCTAAACAAGGGGGCTCGCCACCATGTCCGCAAATCCTGCCTTTACAGAAGCCCTCGCCACCGTCAGGACACTGGCTGACGAATGGCGCAAAACCGCCGCCAAACGCGACCGCGAAGGCGGCACGCCCAAAAGGGAACGCGACCAGATCCGCGCCAGCGGCCTGCTCACCTTCTTCATCGCCAGGGAGTTCGGCGGCAGCGGCGGCAGCTTCACCGAACTGATGGCGATCTTCCGTGAAATCGCCCGCGTCGACAGCAGCCTTGCGCACCTCTATGCCTTTCACAACTACCAGCTTGCCACCCTGCAACTTTTCGGCACGACGGCGCAATGGCAGCGCCTGCACCGCGCGACAGCCGAAAAAGGCTGGTTCTGGGGCAACGGCATCAACCCGCTCAACAACGACACCATTGCGACGCGCACCGCGAACGGCTACGAATGGAACGGCGTGAAGACCTTCGCCACCGGCTCGAAAGACTCCGACTACCTCACGATCAGCGGCAAGACGCCGGACGGCAAAGTACTGGTCGCCGCGATCCCGACCGGTCGCGCCGGCGTCATCATCCATGACAACTGGGACAACATCGGCCAGCGCCAGACCGACAGCGGCGCGCTGGAATTCCGCCACGTGGCGGTCGCGGACGACGAAATCCTGCCGAACGTCGGCCAGACGCCCTTAGCCAGCCTGCGCACCCTGGTCGGGCAGACGGTCTTTGGCAATCTTTTCCTGGAAGTCGCGCAAGGCGCGTTCGACGAAGCCCTCGCCTACCTGCGCGGCAAGGAATCCGCCGCGTGGAGCGCCTCGTTTGCCCCGACCCAGCAGAAAGACCCGTTCATCCTGCGCACGATCGGCGAATTGCACACCCGGCTCGACGCGGCGCGCCTGCTGAGCGACCGCGCCAACGCCGTGCTGGAACAAACCCTCCTCAAAGGCGAGGCCGTCACCTGGGACGACCGCGCCAGGCTGGCGGTCGCCGCCTTCACCGCCCGCGTGGCCGCCACGCGGACGGGGCTGGAAGTGAGCAGCCGCATCTTTGAATTCCTGGGATCGCGCGCGACCGTCGCCTCCCTGGGCTTCGACCGCTTCTGGCGCAACCTCCGCACCCAGACCCTGCACGACCCGATCGACTACAAGACCCTGGCGATCGGCGACTACATCCTGAACGGCGA
>JAIRNL010000181.1 GCA_031258035.1 Azoarcus sp.
CCTCCGTCAGCCTCAACGCACCGGGCTGGCCCGCCGGGGCGTAGCGGTACTCGGTTCGCCCCGTGCCGTCTTTCATCGCGGCAAGGCGCGGGTGATGCGCGTCCCATTTGAAGAACACGCTCGATGTCCCCGCCTGGCCGATCACGCGGGCATTCGCGTCGGTGTAGATGATGCCCGCGATCTGGTTGTCCTTGCCGTAGGCGAGGAGCCGCTTTTGTTTCAGGGCGTCGGTGTGCTTTATTTGCCTGCCGGCGCTGTCGTATTCGTAGAAGAGTTTCACGCTGTCCGCCGTGTATTTGCCAATTATCCGCCCTTGCAGGTCGCGTTGCCAGATCGTGCTATTGCCCTCGCCGTCGGTCAGTTTCGTGAGACGGCCCGCGCTGTCGTAGCCGAGTTTTATGGTGCGCAGGGCGTCCCGGACGGCGACCGGTTGGCGGGCAGCATCGTATTGGACGTCAATAGTTTTGCCGTGCCGATCCTTGATCCGCGCGAGGTCGAGTTTATTCCAGGTGTATTCGGTATGGCTGCCGTCGGGGTGGTGGGTTTTTGTGCGGCGGTTGAGGGCGTCGTATTGGTGTTTGAGGGTGCGGCCTTCGGAATCCGTCTCGCTGGCTAGGTTGCCGGCGGCGTCCCACGTGTATTGCGCCTGCACTTTGCCTTGCGGGTCGATGATTTGCGCAAGCCGTCCCTGCGGGTCGTAGCGGTATTGTCTGCTGTGGCCGCTTTGGGCGTCAGTCATGGCTGTGAGTTGTCCGGCGGCGTTCCAGGCGAGTTTGGTGAGCCGTCCGGCGGCATTTTTGACCGTGAGCGGGCGGTGTTGGGCGTTCCAGGTCATCTCAATAAGGGTGTCCGCGCCCTCGGCCGTCTTTTGCCGCGCGCGGAGGAGGTCGATGCCGTTCTTCGCGTACTCGTAGCGCGTCTCGCGTCCCACAGGGTCGATGCTCATGAGTCGGTTGCCGAGGGGGTTCCAGGCGTGGCGAACCTGCTGGGTCTGGCCGTCGGGCAGTATCCGGGCGACGCTGGCCGGGTAGGCGCAACTGCCGGCGCTGGTTTTTTGGGGATCGTAGGCGTACCAGCGGCGGGTTTCCAGGGGTTCCTTGAGGCTGGAGAGGATGCCCACGGCCTGCCCGTCTTCTTCCAGCCAGTGCAGGATTTTGGCCTTGGTGTAGTCGCCCTTGTGCCGGGCGTGCGCTTCGGCGTCCCAGTAGAAGGTGTTGCGGCGGCTGAGTTCCCGGTTGTCGAGGCCCGGTATCCGCGGGGCGCCGCTGACAACATCGACGAGGCCCGGGACCGCCTCGCGCGCTTCGAACCGCTCGGTGCGGCCCAGCGGGTCGGTGATCTCCACCCAGCGATCCGCGCCGCTGCCCGAGGCAAACCGCGTCACCCCGTAGGGGGTTTGCAGCCGCTCGATGAAGGTGCCGCGACCACTGTAGGCCACTTTCGAGACGAGACCCAGCGCGTCGGTGATCGAGATGAGACGGCCCCGCGCGTCATACGCCATCGTGGCGCGACGGCCCGCGGGGTCGACGATGCCGGTGATCTTCAAAGGGTCGCTGTGTTGGTATTCGAGCATGGTTTTGCCGCCCGCCGCGTCGGTGACGGCGGTGATGCGGTGGCGTTCATCATAATGGATTTTCAGAACATTGCCCGCCGGGTCTTTGCGTTCGGTCAGGAAGAAGCGCCGCGGCCAGGCGGTGCGGGCGTCGGTGTGGGCGTAGGTCTCGATGCCGCCGTCGGCCAGCCGCCGCTCGTAGCGCATGGGCTTGCTCAGGCGCACGAGCACCGAGCCGTCGCGCCCGTCGGGGGCGAAGCGTCCGCTGCCAGGGTCGTAGTCCGTCTTCCTGAAGAGCCGCGTGCCCCCGCCCGCCTTGTATCGTTGCACGTTCTCGCCGGGGGCTCCGGGGTCGTCGACGATGTAGCTGAGCCCGCTGTATGTCCACTTCGGGCCAAGGTTGGCATAGTGGAAAGCCTCTGGCTGGTAGGCTTCGCGTTGGCTGTAGTAGAAGCTCAAGGGGACGGCGGGACCTTTGCCGGGGCGGTATTCGAGCGGCCTGTCCGAGATCGCCAGGCTCACGAGCAGCGACTGGACGCTGGCTCGCATCATGCCCGCCCCAACCGTGCCGCCCGCGGCATTTCCGCCCACGCAGGCCGTGCATTGTGTGGCTTCCGCGCCTTGCGCGCCGTCGCAGGCGGGGGTCTCGCTCGCGTCCAGCCAGTCCGGCGGGATGGCCGGCTTGCACTGCTGCGGGATAGCCAGGCCCGGGCAAAGGAGGAGGAGAGCCAGCAGCGCGGCGGGTTTCCAGCGGGAAGGGGGAATGTTTTTCATCGCCGTTTTTCGTTGTCCGTACAGTTCAGTTGTCCCGAGGGGGCGCCCCCCTGCCCTTCAAGGCGCCTCCCCGCCAGGTTCGCCCAGGAAATCCCCGCGGGGCCTCCCCGGAGCGGCTCAAAACGCGCCCGAGCCCACGATCTTCTGGTACAGGAAGTAGCCCAGGAAGGCGAATGTGCAGGGAAAGATGAAGACCACCAGCGGCGCGATCATCTTCACAGGGGCTTCGAAGGCTTTCTTTTCCGCAGCCAGAAAGCGTTCCGCACGCCGCTGCGCGGCTTGTTCGCGCAGAACAGGCCCCAGCGAGGCTCCCACTTTTTCGGCCTGGATCATGGCCGCAATCATCACGGTGATCTCTTTTATGTCCATCCGCGCCTGCATCCGCGCAAGGGCTTCGCTTCGCGCCATCCCCGCCGAGATGTCTCGCATGACTCGGGAGAATTCCGCACGCATCACGCCGGCCGGCGCCTTGGCAATGCTCAGCCGGATCGCGCCGCTCAGGTTTTGTCCGGATTCGATCCCAAGGGTGAGAAAGTCCAGCGTCGTGGGCAACTCTTTGGTGATCTTGCGTACGTAGGCCTTGCGGATGTCGCCCAGCCAGAAGTCCGGCATGTAGAAACCCATCACCGCGGCTCCCACCAGAATGAGAAGGTCCAGCCGTCCGAGCAGCCAAGCCAGCAGCGCGTACAGGAGGATGCCCAGCAGGGCCGTGAT
This sequence comes from Azoarcus sp., assembly GCA_031258035.1. Classification (GTDB taxonomy): domain Bacteria; phylum Pseudomonadota; class Gammaproteobacteria; order Burkholderiales; family Rhodocyclaceae; genus WRNU01. The sequence continues at coordinate 3,041 of JAIRNL010000181.1, forward strand.
GAATTTGAAGGCAACGAATTGCCCGGTCTCGATCAGGTGCGTCAGGCTCGCAGCCAGCAGGCGGCGCTCGACTTGCAACCGGATGCCTGCGGGCACGAGGACGGCTATCCGCTTGTCCGCCCAGCGAACCAGCGGCCAGACCATGCGCATGAAGGGCGGCAGCGGATCCTTGTAGGCGCGGTCTTCGGCGCTGAGTTCTTCCAGTTCCTGGTTCGCCAACCAGAAAAACAGCAGGATGGCGCCCACGAGCAGCGCGCAGATCGTCCAGATTTCCGTCATACGTCAATGTCCATGATCTTCTTGATGACTTTGAAGCCCACTGTGATCCACAGGCAGACAGCCAGGAACACTCCCCAGCCCAGTACGCTGTGGAACATCGGCGCCATGGCGCGTTCGTCGAGTTTGAACAGCGCGTAGAGCATCCCGAAGGGGAGCGCCGCCATCACCCACGCCTGCATGCGGCCTTGCGCGGTCAGGGCGAGGATCTTCTTTTCCATGTTCTGCCGGTCACGCACGGCCCGCGAGAGTTTGTCCAGCGACTCCGACAGGTTCCCGCCGCTTTCCCTGGCTATTTTGATGGCCGCCGCCACCATGAGCATTTCTTCGGATTTCACCCGCGCAGCCAGGTTGTCGAGCGCTATGTCCATGTCGACGCCCAGGCGCACTTCGCGCAGCATCATGTCCAGTTCGCGTTTGATCGGCGCCGGGCCGTCGCGGGCGACCGACTCCAGCGCCACCATCAGCGAGGCGCCCGCGCTCATGGCGCCCGCGGCCATAGCCAGCATGTCCGGCACCTGGCTGTCGATCAGGGCAAGACGCCTTTTGTGCAGAATTTCGTACGCTTTGTTGGGAATGACGATCAGCCCGACCAACGTCAGAAAGCACATCAGCGGGTGCGTGGTGAGCAGCCAGACGAAGCCTGCGCACGAGACCGCGCCCATGACGATCAGTATCCTGCGATCCGGCAGCATCTCGATCAGCGCTTTGCGCGAGATGCCGGCCCTGTCACCAGGGGCTTGCGCCGCCGCCGGGGAGACGCTCAGAAAGAGCAGCCACAGCGCGCCGCCAAAGAGCGCCCCCACGGAGAGGAGAAGGAGGAGTTCAGCCATGATGTGGTCTTCAGGGGGCCGGCGTTCTGGCTCAGCGCAGTTCAGGGGCCGGCGTTCTGGCCCAGTGCAGTCGGTGGCCCACCCGCACGCCGAAGTGCGCGGCGCTGCCCGGCAGCCATTCGAGGACGGCACGCGCCCCAAGGCAGCCGCTCAGGCCCAGCCAGGGCGGCAGCAGGCGGCTGATTTTGAGCACGCGCCCGTCTTTCGACAGGCTGAGGGCTTCCAGCGGGTAGCGCATCCCGATCATGTGGATGCTGTTGCAGGGCACGATCAGCAGGCCACTGCCCATGGCCGGGCGCGCCGTCAGGATCAGGCCGCGCAGCCGCGAAAAAACGCCCGCAGCCAGGGCTATGTCGGCTTCCAGCGGTTCGCCCTCCAGTGTGAGACGGACACGGGGAAGGTGCGGGAGAAGGGGGTTTGGACGGGGCAGGTTCATAGGGGCTTTTCCAGGGAGATTCCCGCTTTCGCGGCCGGGGAGACAGAAGGCAGCAGCCCGCTTCAGTCCGGGCAGCAGATCAGCAGGCAGCAGGTGTTTTTTCGTTCGATCCGGTTGAGCAGGTAACGCTCGTTGTGATTGCCGGTGAGCGATATTTCGATCAATTTGTCCGACGGCTTCTCGAAGCCTTGCAACACATGGAGCAGCTGCGAAACGCTGATGCCGCAATCAAGGTAGGCAGGACGGTCGCGCCGGGGCCGCCCCGTCTCCGGCGCGATGTATTGCAGCCAGTGCCGAAGATCGAAGTACAGCAGGCAGTGCCCCCGACTCTCCGCAACAATGCTGATGGGGCGGCTGCTTCGTCCGTCATCCGCGGAAAGCCGGACTTCAAGGTCACGGTCGGCAACGTTTTGTAATGCCGCAAGCAGGTAGGAAAGCGTCTTTGTGGGAAGACAGCACTGGGAAAGTCCCGCCTCGGCCATGTTTCCGCCCCCTTCGTTTGTCGAAATCAAGGATTTTTCAGGACGCTCCACAGTGCTGGGCATGTTCTGTCTTCAGGTTCCAGAGACGTGTGTGCAAGAGGCGTCTTTCTCTGGCTTGCTTTGCCGCGCGACGCGCATCCTCGTCCCGAGGGGAATCCAGACAGGTGTCCGAATGCCGGATCGCGCTTGAAAGGTAGGCGCACAGTTCGCTTCGAGAGGGAGGGGCCGCAGGTCTTTCGGGGAAGGCGTTGCAGCGGTTCGGGGCGTTGCTGCCGTCAGCCGCTTGCGCTCGATCCGCATTGGGCAGGTTCTCCGTCTCCGGCAGGGCGCTCGGTTCCGGCATGAGCGGGCGCGTCGGGGGATGGCCGCCGCCTTCTTTTTCGGGCACGGTCTCGTCGGTGACCTCGGAGAGAGCCAGATCGGCGCGGGGAGCCTGAGGGATGGCGCATGTCGCGCCGTTGCAGGCGGGAAGCACGCTGCAGGTGTTCGGCGTCGCGTTGCAGGCAAAAAGGAGCGCGCGCGCTGGCTGGGATGATTCGCCGATGGCAGCCATCCCGCTCGTGGCCGGTTGTGCCGGCAAC
>JAIRNL010000264.1 GCA_031258035.1 Azoarcus sp.
CGGCTCGGGGGAGGGCGGCGGAGGGGCCGCCGGCTCGGGGGGCGCTTCTTCCTGCCTTGGCGCGGCAGGCCGCGGCGGGGCGGGGCGCGGTGGCGCGACCGGTCGCGCCGGGGCGCGCGGGACGTTGAAGCCGCGCGGCGGCGGCGTGAAAGGCTCGATCGTGTATTGCTTGCCGTGTTTCCTGCAATCGGCGAGTACGTTCTCGACGTTTTCCGTGAAACTGGCCGAATCTTTTTCCAGGGGCTGGTCTCCGCCTTCAGCCGGGGCGCCATCGAGCGAAATGCCGGGAGAAAACATCAGGGAGCGGGCGAAATAGAAGTCTTCCTTCGCGGCCTTCGGATCGCCACCGGCCCAGCGGTAGAGGATTTTCCCTTCCAGCCAGTAAACGACTACTTCCCTGCGCGACGGACTCGGCTTCCTGCCCTTGCGATCGCGCGGCAGCACATAGCCCACGGCGCAGAAGTGGTTCGTGTTCTTGAAACTGTCGTCCATCTTGCCGACGATCAGGTTTTTCATCTCGATCTCGATGATGCTGAAGTTGTGTTCCGACTCGAAGTCGAAGTGCCCCATCGGGTAGGGCGGCTTGAAGATGAGGGCCGAAAAATCTTCCTGCGATTCCTGCATCTCCGGCGTCGCCCGCGCCGCTTCCCGGTCTTCCGGGGCATCCGGCGTTCCCGGCGTCGCCAGGTTTCCCGCGCCGCCGCGCAGCAGCAGGGAAATCAGGAACAGGGCCGCGAAGATCGAGAGCAGTCTCATTTCAGGCGCCCGCTGTCATTTCCCGGACGCGGACGCGGAAACGCGCGGGCGTTGCCGGCTTCGAGCGATCGGGGAGTTTTCTGGATGCGGGCATGGCGTCGGCACAGACGGACTGAACGAGGCCATTCTATCCACGGATGATCGGCAAGTTCAATCGCGGAGGGTTTTTCGACGCCCCCGACGCCCTCATCGCGGCGGCAAAGCCGTTCCGCCGCCTTTCTCGTGGGATAATCGCGCCTCCGGTATTCCACTGCGCCCATTTCATGCCCGCCGCCCTTCCCGATTTTTCCGCCGGCCGTCTCGTCGTCGTGGGCGATGTCATGCTCGACCGTTATTGGCACGGCATTGCCACGCGCATCTCTCCCGAGGCGCCGGTGCCGGTGGTGAAGGTGGAGGACGACGAATTCCGCGTCGGCGGCGCGGGCAACGTGGCGCTCAACGCCGCTTCGCTGGGGGTGACGACGCGCCTGGTCGGGCTGGTCGGCAGGGACGAGGCGGCGCGGCTGTTGTCCGAGAAGCTCTCCGCTGGCGGGGTGCGGTGCAGCCTGGTCGACGTGCCGGGGCATCCGACGATCACCAAATTGCGGGTCATCAGCCGCCATCAGCAGCTCATCCGGCTCGATTTCGAGAACGATTTCGCCGGGGCGGAATCATCCGGCATCGGCGGCAGTTTCGCCGCCGCGCTCGACGGGGCCGGCGCGGTGGTGTTCTCCGATTACGGCAAGGGCACGCTCGCCCAGGTCGCGGCGCTGATCGAGGCGGCGCGGGCGCGGGGACTGCCCGTGGCGGTCGATCCCAAGGGGGCCGATTTCGCGCGTTATCGCAACGCCTCCGTCATTACCCCGAACATGAGCGAGTTCGAGGCCGTGGTCGGGCATTGCCCCGACGAACGGACGCTCAGGGAACGCGGCGAGGCGCTGCGCGACAGCCTGGGGCTGGAGGCGCTGCTCATCACGCGCTCGGAGCGCGGCATGACCCTGCTGCAAAAAGGCGAGCCCGCCCTTGATCTGCCTACCCGCGCCCGCGACGTGTTCGATGTCACCGGCGCGGGCGATACCGTGGTGGCGGTGCTCGGCGCCTGCCTCGCCTGCGGGCTCGATCTGCCCCTCGCCATGCGGCTGGCCAACGTCGCCGCCGGCATCGTGGTCGGCAAACTCGGCACCGCGACCGTAAGCCGCGCCGAACTCGCCGGAGCGCTGGCCCATCCCGAATAGAAACAGGAGTATTTCATGATCATCGTCACCGGCGGGGCCGGTTTCATCGGCAGCAACATCGTGCAGGGACTCAACGCCCGCGGCATCAGCGACATTCTGGTGGTCGACGACCTCGGCGACGGCCACAAGTGCCTGAACCTGGCTGACGCCGAGATCCGCGACTATCTCGACAAGGACGATTTTCTCGACCGCATCGGGCGCGGCGAGGACTTCGGCGCGGTCGAAGGGGTGTTCCACGAAGGCGCGTGTTCGTCGACCACCGAGTGGGACGGGCGTTTCGTGATGAAGGTGAATTTTGAATTCACCAAGATGTTGCTGGCTTGGTGCGTGGCGCGCAGGACGCCGTTCATCTACGCTTCCTCGGCCTCGGTCTACGGCATGGGGCCGGTTTTCCGCGAAACGCGCGACTGCGAGCGGCCGCTCAACCTGTACGCCTATTCCAAATTCCTGTTCGATTGCCATCTGCGCGCGCGCCGGGACGGTATCGCCAGCCAGGTGGCGGGGCTGCGCTATTTCAACGTCTATGGCCCCAGGGAGCAGCACAAGGGCGCGATGGCGAGCGTGGCTTTCCACATGGACAACCAGTTGCACGGCAGCGGCCGCCTGCGCCTGTTCGAGGGCTCCGACGGCTACGGGCCGGGCGAACAGCGGCGCGATTTCATCCATGTCGACGATGTCGTCGCCGTCAATCTGTGGCTGTTCGACCACCCCTACGTCTCGGGTATCTTCAATGTGGGCACCGGGCGGGCGCAGAGCTTCAACGACGTGGCGCGCGCCGCGATCGACTGGTATCGCAGGCGGCTCGACGACAACGGCTTCGGCGGCATCGACTACATCCCGTTCCCCGATCACCTCAGGGGCCGCTACCAGAGCTTCACCGAGGCCGATCTTTCGGCGCTGCGCGCCGCTGGCTGCGAACACGCCTTCATGGATGCCGCCGCGGGGGTCGCGCGCTATTTCGACTGGTTGCACCGGGACTGAAAGCCTGCCGATGCGCAAGATCCTGGTGGTGGGGCCTTCGTGGGTCGGCGACATGGTCATGGCGCAAAGCCTGTTCATGAGTCTGAAAGAGGCCGGCGAATGCAGTATCGACGTGCTCGCGCCCGCCTGGTCGTTGCCGATCCTCGCCCGGATGCCGGAAGTGCGGCGCGGCGTGATCATGCCGCTCGGCCATGGCCGGCTCGGCTTGGGCGCGCGCTGGCGGCTCGGGCGCGAACTGGCTTCCGAACGCTATGGGCAGGCGATCGTGCTGCCCGGTTCGCTCAAATCCGCGCTCGTGCCGTTTTTTGCCCGTATCCCGCGGCGCACCGGCTTTCGCGGCGAAATGCGCTACGGCCTCATCAATGACATGCGCCCGCTCGACCGCGCCCTGCTGCCGATGACGGTGCAACGCTTCGTCGCGCTTGGCCAGCCGGGCGGCGGCGCGCGCGCGACACCCGCTTTTCGCGTGCCGCGCCTGGTTGCCGATGCGGCCAACCAGCGCGCGCTCGCCGGGCGCTTCGGATTCGACCCCGCGCGGGCGGCCATCGCCTTCATGCCCGGCGCCGAATATGGCCCCGCCAAGCAATGGCCGCCCGCGCGCTACGCCGAACTTGCCCGCCAGCTCGTCGCGCGCGGCTTCCAGGTCTGGGTGCTGGGCTCGGACAAGGACAGGGACGCCGCGCGTCCGATTGCCGCCGACAATGACGGCGTGCTCGATTTCACCGGCCGCACCGAATTGGGCGACGCGGTCGACCTGCTCGCGCTCGCCCGTGCCGCTGTCACCAACGACTCCGGGCTCATGCACGTCGCCGCCGCGCTCGACGTGCCGCTGGCGGCGATCTTCGGCTCGAGCAGTCCCGAGCACACGCCGCCCCTGGGCACCCGCGTCGCCATCGAATCGCTGCGTTTG
>JAIRNL010000267.1 GCA_031258035.1 Azoarcus sp.
CGGCTTGCCATTGCGCGCAATCTTTTCGATCTGGGTTTGCCGCTTGAAAAGATCATGCTCGTCACGGGCCTTTCCGAAGCCGAAATCCGCTCCTTGCGGCCTCATTGAATCCTCCCGCCGCTATAGCCAGGCACAAGACGATGCGCCACATTCCCCCTCTTTGCCATGGCTCGGGCTGCGCGGCGCGGCAATCCACGCGGCGGTCGGGCGCGAGGATCAGGCCCGTCGCCGTGTAGCGGTGGCGGGACGATTGCCATCGTCCCCGTCCGTGCCGGACACAACGACGATCCACGGAAAAACCTTCCGCCCCAAACCCGCCGTCGGGACACCGGCTTCTCAGGTAGGATGGCGCCCGCCCCCGCCGTCACGCACCCCGATGATCTCCGCTTCCACCCCCGCCCCGCCCCCTGCCCTGCTGCTGCTCGGCCCCACAGCCAGCGGCAAGACCGCCTGCGCGCTGGCTCTGGCTCGCGCGCTGCCGGTGGAGATCATCAGCGTGGATTCGGCGCTCGTCTACCGCGACATGGACATCGGCACCGCCAAGCCGGAAGCGGCCGAACGCGCGCTCTGCCCGCACCACCTGATCGACATCATCAGCCCGGAAGAAAGCTATTCGGCGGCGCAATTCTGCGCCGACGCGCGCCGGCTGATGGCGGAGATCGGCGCGCGCGGCCGCATTCCCCTGCTCGTCGGCGGCACCATGCTTTATTTCAAGGCGCTGCGCGAGGGGCTCTCCGATCTGCCGCGCGCCGACGCCGCCCTGCGCGCCGAAATCGACCGCCGCGCCCGCGCCGAGGGATGGCCGGCACTGCACGCGGAACTCGCCCATCTCGATCCCGAAGGCGCGGCGCGCCTGGCGCCCAACGATGCGCAGCGCATCCAGCGCGCGCTCGAAATCGTCCTCGTCGGCGGCAAGCCGCTCGCCGAGGCGCTGGCCCGGCGCGAAACGCCCGCCCTGCCCCACCGCCTCATCACCGTCGCGCTCTCGCCTTCGGCGCGCGGCCCGCTGCACGCGCGCATCGCCGGGCGTTTCGAGCGGATGCTCGCCGCCGGCCTGCTCGACGAAGTTGCCGCCCTGCGCCAACGCTACCGGCTCACCGCCGACTTGCCTTCGATGCGCGCGGTCGGCTACCGGCAGGCATGGGCCTGTCTCGACGGCGCGCTCGATGCCGCGGGCCTGCGCGAAGCCGGCATCGCCGCCACCCGACAACTGGCTAAACGACAATCGACCTGGCTGACCCAATTCCGCGAACGTTGGCCGGACTGGGTCGAAATCGACTGCCTGCGGGCAGACGCGGCAGCGGCGGCGCAGGAAGCCGTAGCCTCCCGCCTCTGCCTTCCATAAAGGCGTCCGCCTACTCCTTCACCATGACTTCGGCAAGTTGCAACAACATGGCCTTCGATTCGTCGGCGCCGCGCCGGAACAAGGCAACGAGGCGCCGTTCGTCCTCGCTCAGATCGTCCTCGTCGCCCACTTCCTGCGATACCCGCTCGTCGCCCGCCGCCCGGCTTCGCGTCCTGGCTAGCTTGGCTGCTTTCTCCGCCGCTTTCTGCGAGGCGGTAAACGTGGCCTTCCAGGTCTCCTGGCTTTCGCCGGTCAACACCCAGTCGAGGTCAAGGCCCAACTCGGGATAACGCAACGACAGGGCGCGCACTTCTTCTTCCGGCCACGCCCCGCGGGCTTTCTTTCCCAACAAGGCCGCCTTCGTCATCCCCAGGGACTGCGCGAGCGCCTGATCGTCGGAGACGCCGAGGCTTGCTTTCAGGCGTTCCAGCCGAAGCGTGAATTCTCTCAATGGTTGCATGTTCGATGTCAATGGCAATAAACAAAAGGTTGAACGGCATGACCGCGTCCATGGAGCATAACGCAAATCCACATAAAGTCGATACAATCATTCTCCACGACTTCACCGCCGTCGCGGCGGCGGCGGCAACAGCACGACCCGCGTCTTGGCCAGCCGGTCATGCAGGAAAAGCCTGTCGGGATCGAAGAGCGCCCAGGCGATCCCCGCCCCGAAACACAGCACCGACGGCCACGATAGCGCATAGCGCAGACATGCGCGCCCCCAGGAAGGATTGCGCCCGCCGACGGCGGCGACCACTTTCAGCCGCCAGGTCTGCATGGCCAGCGTCTGGCCATGATGATGCCAGTACCAGACGAAGTAGCCGCCAAGCACGGCGAAAACATGCAACAGTTCCAACCAGCCCAGCCAGACAGGCGGATCGCGCACAGCCAGCAGCCAGAGCGCGAGCATCCAGGGCAGGATGAAAGCGACGGAGAGCACGCCGAGCAGCAGCAGCGATTCGTACAACAAGCTGGCCAGACGGCGGCGCAGCCCGGCAAGCTCGACGCCGACGGGCGTCGGCGGGGCATCGGGCAAAGCGTCTTCCGGGGAGTCGTTCCGGGACATGCAAAAAATCCTCGGGCCTTCGCGCCTTGACCAATGCCCGGACGAACGGTAACGTCCTCGGTTTGATTCCTTGAACGTCACAAGGCGGGTTGCGATGGAGCTGACCGGGGCAGAGATTCTAATCAGGTGTTTGCAGGAAGAAAAGGTCGAATACGTATTCGGCTATCCAGGCGGCGCGGTTCTCTTTTTGTACGATGCGCTTTTCCAGCAGGATGACATCCGCCACGTCCTGGTACGCCACGAACAGGCCGCCGTCCATGCCGCCGACGGCTTCGCGCGCAGCACCGGCAAGGTCGGCGTGGCGCTGGTGACCTCGGGGCCGGGAGCGACCAACGCCGTCACGGGCATCGCCACCGCCTACTACGATTCGATTCCGCTCGTGGTCATCTCCGGACAGGTGGCGACGGCCTTCATCGGGCAGGACGCTTTCCAGGAAGTCGACACCGTGGGCGTCACCCGCCCCTGTGTGAAGCACAACTTCCTCGTGCGCGACGTGCGCGACCTTGCCGCGACCCTGAAAAAAGCGTTCTATCTGGCCGCGAGCGGCCGGCCCGGCCCGGTCGTGGTCGACATTCCCAAGGATGTCTCGATGACGCCGTGCGAGTTCGAGTATCCGAAAGACATCTCGATGCGCTCGTACAACCCGGTGATTCGCGGCCACCAGGGCCAGATCAAGAAAGCGGTGCAACTGCTGCTCGGCGCGCGTCGGCCGATGATCTACGCCGGCGGCGGGGTCGTCCTCTCGGAGGCGGCCGAAGAACTGACCCGGCTCGCGCGCCGGCTCGGCGCGCCGGTGTCCGCCACGCTGATGGGACTCGGCGGCTACCCAGCCAGCGACCGCCAGTATCTCGGCATGCCGGGGATGCACGGCACCTACGAAGCCAACATGGCGATGCACTACTCCGACGTGCTGCTCGCCATCGGCGCGAGGTTCGACGACCGCGTGATCGGCAATGTCGATCACTTCGCCTCCGAAGAACGCAGGATCATCCATGTCGACGTCGATCCGGCCTCGATCTCCAAGCGGGTGAAAGTCGACATTCCCATCGTCGGCAACGTCCGCGACGTGCTCGAGCAGATGCTCCAGCAAATCGAGAGCGGCCCGCGCGCCGAGCAGGCCGACACCACCGTCTGGTGGCAGCGGATCGAAGGCTGGCGCGACCGCAAATGCCTCGACTACAAACCCTCCGGAGAACTCATCAAGCCCCAGTTCGTCATCCAGAAACTGTGGGAAGTCACCGGGGGCGAAGCCATCGTCGCCTCCGACGTCGGCCAGCACCAGATGTGGGCGGCGCAGTACTACCGCTTCGACAAACCCCGGCGCTGGCTCAACTCGGGCGGCCTGGGCACGATGGGCGTGGGCCTGCCCTACGCCATGGGCGCGCAACTCGCCCACCCCGACGCCCCGGTCGCCTGCGTCACCGGCGAAGGCTCGATCCAGATGAACATCCAGGAACTCTCCACCTGCCGCCAGTTCCGCCTGCCGATCAAAATCTGCCTGCTCAACAACCGCTACCTCGGCATGGTGCGGCAATGGCAACAGATGTTCCACGGCCAGCGCTACTCCGGCTCCTACATGGATTCGCTGCCCGACTTCGTGAAACTGGCTGAATCCTACGGCCACATCGGCATCCGGGTCGAAAAACCCGGCGATGTCGAAGGCGCGCTGCGCGAGGCTTTCACCACGCGCAAGAACGATCTCGTCTTTCTCGATTTCCAGATCGACCGTTCGGAAAACGTCTATCCGATGGTTCCGGGCGGCAAGGGGTTGACCGAAATGATCCTCCCCTCCGAAGACCTCTGAGCCGTCCGTTCCGCATCCCGACCGCCTTCGCTGAAATTCCAGGAGCGCATACCATGCGTCATGTCATCTCCCTGCTGATCGAAAACGAATCCGGCGCCCTCTCCAGGGTGTCGGGGCTTTTTTCCGCGCGCGGCTACAACATCGAAACCCTCACCGTGGCCCCCACCGAGGACGAGTCGATGTCGCGCATGACACTCGTCACCTCCGGCTCGGATGACATCATCGAGCAGATCACCAAACAGTTGAACAAGCTCGTCGACGTCATCAAGGTCATCGACCTTTCGGAAGCGCCGAACATCGAACGCGAACTGCTGCTCGTCAAAGTGCGCGCCACGGGCGCGGCGCGCGAGGAGATGAAGCGCCTGGCCGACATTTTCCGCGCCCGCATCATCGACGTGACCGACAGCTCCTACGTCATCGAACTCACCGGCAACGACCGCAAGCTTGCCGCCTTCGTCGCCGCCATCGACCCGGCCCTGCTCCTCGAAACCGTGCGCTCGGGCACCTGCGGCATCGGTCGCGGCGAGCGCGTGCTCAAACTCTGACCCGACATTTCCCCTCCCCCCCGCGCCTGGGCCTGCCGGCAAAATGCCGGACGCAAGGCAATCCCCTCTTCACACCTGAAAGGACCAACATGAAAGTCTATTACGACAAAGACGCCGACCTCTCCCTCATCAAAGGCAAAAAAGTCGCCATCATCGGCTACGGCTCGCAAGGCCATGCCCATGCCCAGAACCTGAACGACTCCGGCGTCAAAGTCACCGTCGGCCTGAGGAAAGGCGGCGCTTCGTGGAAAAAGGCCAAGGCCGCCGGCCTCGAAGTGGCGGAAATCGCCGAAGCCGTGCAAGGCGCCGATGTCGTCATGCTGCTCTTGCCGGACGAAAACATCCCCGCCGTCTACAAGGACGATGTCGAGCCCAACCTGAAAAAAGGCGCGGCGCTCGCCTTCGCCCACGGATTCAACATCCATTACAACCAGGTCGTCCCGAAAGAGAACATCGACGTCATCATGATCGCGCCCAAGGGGCCGGGCCACACCGTGCGCTCCGAATACCTCAAGGGCGGCGGCGTGCCCTCGCTGATTGCCGTCTACCAGGACAAATCCGGCAAGGCGCGCGACATTGCCCTCTCCTACGCCGCCGCCAACGGCGGCACCAAGGGCGGCGTCATCGAAACCTCCTTCCGCGAAGAAACCGAAACCGATCTCTTCGGCGAACAGACCGTGCTTTGCGGCGGCCTCGTCGAACTCATCAAGACCGGCTTCGAGACGCTGGTCGAAGCCGGCTACGCCCCCGAAATGGCCTACTTCGAGTGCCTGCACGAAGTGAAGCTGATCGTGGATCTGATCTACGAAGGCGGCATCGCCAACATGAACTACTCCGTTTCCAACAACGCGGAATATGGCGAATACGTCACCGGCCCCAAAGTCGTAAACGCCGCCTCGCGCGAAGCCATGCGCGAAGCCCTGAAACGCATCCAGAACGGCGACTACGCGAAAGCCTTCATCCTCGAAGGCCGCACCGGCTACCCCTCCATGACCGCGCGCCGCCGGCTCATCGCCGAGCATCCGGTGGAAAAAGTCGGCGCGCAACTGCGCGACATGATGCCGTGGATCAAGAAAAACAAACTGGTGGATCAGACGAAGAACTGAAAACGCCTCCGCCGCGCCAATGAAAACCGGGAAGGGGGCC
>JAIRNL010000273.1 GCA_031258035.1 Azoarcus sp.
AGTCCAGCCTCGCGCCCTTCCGTGCGCAGATATTCCGCGATCGTCGCCATGACGTTCTCCTTGTCGTCGTTGGACAACACGCCCACCAGGCGCTTGGCCAGAATCCGGGGGTCGGTCGCATTGCCCACGTCTACCACGTAGCTTACCCAGGCGCTCAATTGCTCCCGGGTCATGCTGTCGAACAGCCGCGAGCGAATCGCGGGGGCCAGCCGTTCCAACGGTTCCACCACGTTTGCCGCGTCCTGCCGGGCGTGTTTCTGCGCCAGTTCGAGCAGCGCGATTCCTTTGTGTTCCAGTATTTTATCGTCCGGAATGGCGGCCATGTCGACCAGCGGGAAGGGGTTGCCGTAGAGCGCGCGCGCGGCCTCGGGATGGGTGAAGCTGTCCAGCCAGCAGGCGTTGTGGAGGCAGGGGGTGGGGCCTTGGTGGAACAGGGTGGGAATGACCAGAGGCAGCGTTTTGTGGCCTTTGTCGAGATGGCTTTGCATGGCGAGGATGCTGTAGCGCATGAGGCGGAAGGGCATCAGCGGGTCGGGGGTGCTCTGGTGTTCGACGAGGCAGTAGATGTAGCCGTCGCCTTGCGCGGTTTTGAGCGAGTAGAGGATGTCGGAATGGGCGCTGCGCAGCGTGGGTTCGATGAAGGAGCCGGATTCCAGCCGCAGGGTGGCGAGGTCGCAGAGGGCGCGCAGGGGGTTGGGCAGGTGGATGTCGAAGAATTCCCGCGCCGTTTCGGGGTGGGTGAGGAAGGTTTTGAAGAGCGCGTCGTGCGGGGCGGCGGGCGGTGTCATGGGCACGCGGCGATGTTGTGCGGGAAGGGGGGATCATGCGCCTGTTTTATGCTCGCCGCAACAGGTGCCAGGTGTCAGGCGTCAGGGATTGGTTCCTTTCCTTGCGCATCGCCGGTTCCGCGCGCGGTTCCGATTGTCGCAGCTTTTATCCGCCACGGCGGCGAAGCCGAGGACGACGGTGGTGTTGCTTACCCAGTCGGGGAAAACGCCGAAGGCGGTCAGGCTGAAGCCCGCCGTCCCCTTCGCCCGCAAGCGGGCAAAGGGGACGGAGGGGGAAGCAGACGGGATCGCCGGCAGGCGTTTATTTGTGCCGGATGAAAAACTCGAACGACTTGTCCGGCGTCTCCTGCCGCCGCAGCAGTTCGTGCCCGGTCTGGCGGACAAAGGCCTCGAAATCCTTGACCGAGGAGGGGTCGGTAGCCAGCACGCGCACGACCTGCCCCCCCTGCAACCCGGCCAACGCCTTCTTGAGCCTCAGGATCGGCAACGGACAGTTCAGCCCGCGCGCATCCACTTCCTTGTTGAACTCCATTTTTCTCTCCATCGTCAGCGTCCGCTTTCCCGCGCCCGCTTTTTGTCATCGACCATCCGGTCGCGGATTTCGCGCAGGCGGGCATCTACCGCGGACAACTCGTAAAAATCGCCGTCGCCGGCCTTGCGCGCCAATTCCAACTGTTCGACCGCGGCGCGATAAGCGCCCTGCAAGGCATAGACCTCCGCCTGGGCGCGATGCTGCGTCGTGCGCCTGCCCAGCGTGGCGTTGGCGCGCGACGACAGTTGCCACAGGCGGATATCGTTGCCGTGGCCGACGAGCGCCCGGCGCACGCCCTGTGCCGCGTCGCCGGCGCGCCCGCCGGCGATCTGCGCATCGAACAGGGCGTAGACCACGCTCATGCTCGCCGGAAACTTGCGGCGGGCCGCCGCGAGCGTTTTGATCGCCCCGTCGTAGTCGTGACGCGCCGCCGCCACATCGCCGTCGAGGATGGCGATGAAAGGCGACGGCCCGGCGGCGCGCCGCAGATCTTCGAGGCTCCGCGCGGCGTCATCCAGGCGGCCGAGACGCAGTTGTGACAAAGCCAGGCCGTAACGCGACGCCATGTCGTCAGGGTCGGCCGCGACGAGACCGGCAAACGTCCGCGCCGCATCGGCCGCCGACAGCGACAGCGCCCGCAGGCGCGCCTGGACGTAGCGGAAATCCGCCGAATCGGGCACCTGCCGGTAAGGCATGCTCATGACGCGGTTTTCCATGTCGGCGATGCGCTCGGTGGTCAGCGGGTGGGTGCGCAGGTAGGCCGGGGCATTGTTTTCGTACAGGCGGGAAGCACGTTGCAGGCGCTCGAAAAACCCGGCCATGCCGCGCACGTCGAACCCCGCCGCCTCCAGTGTCTGTAGACCGGCGCGATCGGCTTCGCGCTCGAAGTCGCGCGTATAAGCCAGCTGCGCCTGCATGGCCCCGGCGGTGCCGGCGGCCAGCGCCGCCTCGCCCACCCGCGCGTCGTTGGCAGCCAACGCAGCCAGGAGCGTGGCCAGCATCATCATGCCCAGCCGTTTTTGCTTGCCGACGAGTTGTGCGATGTGGCGCTGGGTGACGTGGCCGATTTCGTGGCCGAGCACGCCAGCGAGCTCCGACTCCGAGCGCGCGGCGAGGATCAGGGCCGAGTGCACGCCGATATGGCCGCCCGGCAGGGCAAAGGCGTTGAGCATCGCGTCCCTGACCACGAAAAATTCGAACCCGCGCGAGGGATCGGCGCTTGCCGCCGCCAGCCGCCGCCCCAGCTGGTTGATGTACTCCTCGACGAGAGGGTCGTCGAGCCAGGCCGGGTGGCGGCGCAGCTCGCGCATGATCTCCTCGCCTATCTGGCGCTCCTGGGCGGGCGAAAAATCCTCCGCGCCGACCTCGCCCAGATCGGGCAAATCGGCGGCAGGCGCAGCAACCGCAAGGCAAAACAGCAGTACGAAGGTAAGGAATGGCCGCATCATTGCGCGCATCATACCGCGTCCGACGCGATATGGCCTACGGCCCGCGCGGGACAAACCGCTTCGGCTTCGTCACAATATCGTCGGTCATGCGCCCCCTCATGGCCGGCGGGGAAACCCGCATCTCCAGACCGAATCCCTCTCACCCACTGCCCACGAACCCCGGAGGAACGGCAACGATGAACAACGTTACGGACAAACTGCGCGGCGTCAATCTCGGAAGCTGGCTGCTGCTGGAAAAATGGATGGTGCCGAGCCTCTTCACGGGGCTGGAAGCCACCGACGAGACCACCTGGTGCGCCGAACTGGGCGCGGCGGCGGACGAAAAACTGCGCGCGCACTGGAACGGCTTCATCACTTACGACGATTTCGCCTGGATCGCCGAGCGCGGCCTCAACGCCGTGCGCATTCCGCTCGGGCACTGGATTTTCGGCCCCGACTATCCCTATCACCCCAAATACGGCGCCCACCGCCATCCCTTCGTCACCGGCGGCATCGACGTGCTCGACCGCGCCCTCGACTGGGCGGCGAAACTCGGGCTCAAGGTCATGCTCGATCTCCATGCCGCCCCCGGCTGCCAGAACGGGTTCGACAACGGCGGCATCAAGGACGTGATCGAATGGCACACGAAGGCGGAATATCTCGAACACTCGCTTGCCGTGCTCGAACGCCTGGCTGAACGCTACCGCGCCCATCCGGCGCTTTTCGCCATCGAAGTGCTCAACGAGCCGCACTGGAACATCCCCACCGACGACCTCAAGCGCTACTACCTCGCCGCCTACGAGCGCATTCGCAAACACTGCCCGCCCGAACGGGTGGCGGTGGTGTTCCATGACGGCTTCCGCTCTTACCGCGAATTCCTCGGCTTCATGCAGCCGCCATCGTGGCGGAACGTGATCTTCGACTATCACCGCTACCAGTGCTTCGAGCGCCGCGACATCGACGCCGACATTTACGAGCACCTCCACAAGGCGGGCGGCCAATGGCGCGACGAAGCCGACGCGATCAACGCCGCCCTGGGGCTGCCGGCGATTTGCGGCGAATGGAGTCTGGGGCTGGATCTCAAAGTCGTGTCGCTGTGGGCCGAGGGGCCGTACAACCACGCCCTCGAACGCATGGACGATTTCCAGCAGGACGTCGCCAGCCGGGGCTATGCCGCAGCGCAGATTCTCGCCTTCGAGAAACTTCTCGGCTGGTTCTTCTGGAGCTACAAGACCGAAACCACCCCGGCGTGGTGCTTCAGGGCGTCGGTCGAACGCGGCTGGCTGCCGGAGAAGTTCTCATGACGACCGAAAGACAAAACGATACCCACGACATGTTGACATACCCCTGAAGCATGCCTAGACTGATGACTCCTTCATTTCACCAAGGAGTCGTGCCATGTTTCGTTTTCTTCGTTCCCTGATCGTGGCGCTGGCGCTGAGCCCACTGGCGGCGCTGGCGCTGGAGCCGGTCAACATCAACGCCGCCGATGCCGCGGCCCTGCAACAGATCAACGGCATCGGCCCATCCAAGGCCAAGGCCATCATCGAATACCGCAAGGCGAACGGCCCTTTTGCGTCGGTCAACGATCTG
>JAIRNL010000278.1 GCA_031258035.1 Azoarcus sp.
GGGAGAAAAACGGACAAGCCGGGCAGGGCGGTGCTTTGGTCGTACAATCTGCGCGGTTTATCGACGTTTTTATTTCTCCCGATACGTTTGAGGCACATCCATGTTTGAGGCGGCGGAACTCGGTCACACCATCGACAAGAAGACTTTCAAGGCGGAAGTACAGAAACTGCGCGAAGCCTTGCTGGAGGCGCAGTTCGAGCTGCGGGAAAAGGGTAAGTTCCAGGTCATCATCCTGATCAGCGGCGTCAACGGCGCGGGCAAGGGCGAGACCATCAACGAGCTGTACGGCTGGATGGATCCGCGCTACCTCTCCACGCCCGCTTTTGCCGCCCCCACCGAGGAAGAAGCCGCGCATCCGTTCATGTGGCGCTTCTGGCAGGTATTGCCGCCCAAGGGACGGATCGGGATTTTTTCCGGATCGTGGTATTCCATGCCCATCCATCGCCGCATCACCGGCGAAATCGACCAGGCCCTGCTCGACCAGCGCATCGAGCAGATCAACCGCTTTGAAGGCATGTTGGCCAACGAAGGCGCGCTCATCCTGAAATTCTGGTTTCATCTCACCAAGGAAGGCCAGAAAAAACGTTTCAGGGCGCTGGAAAAAGATCCCCGTACCGCGTGGCGCGTCACCAAGGCGAGTTGGGACAGCCTGAAGACGCACGATAAATTCCAGGAGGTCGCTTCCCACCTCCTGCGCCTGACCAATACGCCCTGGGCGCCGTGGATCGTGGTGGAGAGCGCCGACGACCGTTACCGCTCGCTCACCGTCGGCAAGATGGTTCTCGATGCCCTGCAAAAGCGTCTCGCCAACCCGCAGGAACTGGAATACCCGGTTGCGCCGCCGCTTTCGCGCAAGATCGACAAGCTCGACGTGCTCACCGCGCTCGATCTCGACCAGGCGCTGGAGCGCAAGGTTTACCAGCTGCGCCTGGCCAGGGCGCAAGGGCAGCTCTCCGAACTCGTCCGCGCGCCGGAATTCAGGAAACGTTCGCTGATTCTCGTTTTCGAGGGCGCGGACGCCGCCGGCAAGGGCGGCAGCATCCGGCGGCTGGTCTCCGCGATCGACGCCCGGCAATACCAGATCGTCCCCATCGCCGCGCCCACGCAGGAAGAATTGGCTCAGCCTTATCTCTGGCGCTTCTGGCGGCACGTGCCCAAGGTGGGCCGCGTCACCATTTTCGACCGTTCCTGGTATGGCCGCGTGCTGGTCGAACGGGTCGAGGGGTTTTGCAGCGAGCCGGACTGGTTGCGCGCTTATGCCGAAATCAACGATTTCGAGCACGAGCTGCGGGGCGATGGCGCGATCATCCTCAAGTTCTGGTTGCAAATCTCCAAGGAAGAGCAACTGCGGCGTTTCCAGGAACGCGAAAACACGGCCTTCAAGCGTTACAAGATCACCGACGAGGACTGGCGCAACCGCGAGAAATGGGACGCCTACCACCAGGCCGTGTGCGATATGGTGGAGCGCACGAGCACGGGGTTGATTCCCTGGACGCTGGTGGAGGCAAACGATAAATCGTTCGCGCGGGTGAAGGTGCTGGAGACGGTGTGCGAGCGGCTGGAAGCGGCGCTGAAAGGGAAATAGCGCGCCATGCGTCCCGCCCGCGCCCTGATCGATCTCGACGCGCTGCGTCACAACTACCGTCTTGCCCGCCAGTTGCACGGCGGAAAGGCTTTCGCCGTGGTCAAGGCCAATGCCTATGGGCACGGCGCGATCACTTGCGCGCGGGCGCTGGCTGCGGAAGCCGACGGTTACGCGGTCGCGTTTCTCGACGAGGCGCTCGCCCTGCACGCCGCCGGCATCAAGGCGCCGATCCTGCTGCTCGAAGGTGTGTTCGATACTGCCGAATTGGTCATGGCCGCCCGCTACGGGCTGTGGCCGGTGGTGCATCACGCGGCGCAGGTGGAGATGATCGAGAAGACGCCCTTGCCCGCGCCCTTGCGCGCCTGGATCAAGGTCAACAGCGGCATGAATCGCGCCGGTTTTCTCCCCGCCGCCGTGCGCGCGGTCTGGAAGCGCCTCGTCGTCAGCGGCAAGGTGAAGGATTGCGGTTTCATGACGCACTTCGCCCGCGCCGACGAACCCGATGTCGCCACTACCGCCGAACAGATCCGCGTGTTCGATGCGGCCACCCGCAGCCTGCCCGGCGAGCGCAGCCTCGCCAACTCCGGCGCCATCCTCGCCTGGCCGGACGCGTACCGCCACTGGGCGCGTCCCGGCATCATGCTCTATGGCGCCGATCCCGTGCCGGGAGGCGGGCACGGCCTGCTTCCGGTGATGACGTTGGAGAGCCAGGTCGTTGCGGTGCGGGATCTGGCTGCCGGCGATCCGCTGGGCTACGGGGCGCGCTTCGTCGCGCCGCGCCCGATGCGGGTCGGACTCGTTGCCATGGGCTATGCCGATGGTTACCCGCGCGCCGCGCCCGACCACACGCCGGTGGTTGTCGGCAACCAGGGCGCGACGCTGGTCGGGCGGGTGTCGATGGACATGTTGACTGTCGACCTCACCGATCTGCCGGAGGCGGGCATCGGCAGCGTGGTCGAGTTATGGGGCGGACAGGTTTCCGTCAACGACATCGCGCAATCGGTGGGGACGATTTCCTACGAGTTGCTGTGCAACGTGAAGCGGGTCGATTTCGTCTGGCTTGGCGACGAGGCTTGAACGCGGGCGGGTCTGGGCCTTGCCGGCAGGGCTTCGAGGAGGCCTGGAAAATCGGATGCGAGCGTTTTCAAAATCGGATACGAGCGTTTTCAAAATCGGATACGAGCGTTTT
>JAIRNL010000009.1 GCA_031258035.1 Azoarcus sp.
ACGCCGGCCACATGTTTCCGTAGAATCGCGCTTTTCGGCCGCCAGGCCGCAATTGACCGAGGTTTTCGTCGTGAGCGCACCCGTTCCACTCAGTACCCTGTCCAGCCAGACCCTCTTCGGCAAAGGCGATGTCTTTGTCCTCTTTGGCGAGCTTTTCGGGCGCGGTTACGCCAACGGTCTGGTGGCCGAGGCGCGCGCCGCCGGCATGACGCTGGTCGGCATGACGGTTGGCCGGCGCGATGCCGATGGCCGGCTGCGCCCGCTCGACGATGAGGAACTCGCCGCCGCCGAAGCCAGTCTGGGCGGACGCATCGTCAACGTGCCGCTGATGGCCGGCTTCGACCTCGACGCGCCGGACGATGGCCCCACCCCGACCGAACTGGCTGGGGCGATGACCATCAAGCGCTGGCAGACGGACAAGCTTGACTGGCAGCGCATCGCCGCCTGCCGCGAGGCCGGCGTGGCGCGCATCGAGGCCGCGGTGGCCGAGGCCATGCGCCAGCTCGACGCGCTGATTCCGCCCGGCGTCAACGTGTTCTTTGCCCATACGATGGCGGGCGGTCTCGTCAAGGCCAAGGTGTTCCTCGCCATCGCCAACCGCGTCTACAAAGGGCGCGGCGAACGTTTCATGTCCTCGCGCACCTTGCTCGACAGCGACCTCGGCAAGCTCAACCTGATGAATTTCGAGGAAGTCACCGCCAACACCTTCGGCTATCTGCTCGAGGGCAGCGCCGCCCTGCGGGCGCGTATCGAGCGCGAAGGCGGGCAGGTGCGCTATACCGCCTACGGCTATCACGGCACCGGGATCTTGATCGACGGCCAATATCAGTGGCAGACCTATACCAACTACACCCAGGGCTACGCCAAGAAACGCCTTGAAGACATTGCCCGCGCCGCATGGGAACGGGGGGTGAAGGCCACCGTGTTCAATTGCCCGGAGATTCGCACCAATTCGTCGGATATTTTCGTCGGCGTCGAACTGTCGCTGTTTCCGCTGTTGCTCGCCTATCGCCGCGAAGGTTGTGGCAGCTGGGGCGAAGCGCAGTGGGATGCCTGCCGCGAACGGCTCACCGACCCCGCCGCGCTCGACGACATCCTTGCCCGGCTCGACGCCTACAACACCAGCGAGACGATGCGGCGCTTCCGCGACTTCGATGCCTGGCCGATGGACAACACCCCGGCGCTTGCCGAGCTGATGATCGGCACCGCCGACGGCATTACCGCGCAACACAAGACGCGCGCCGCGCTCATCACCGATCTGTTGAGCGCCCAGGTCATCGAAGCCAGCGGGCCGCTGATCTTCAACGAGGCCGCCGCGCCTTCGGGGCCGGTGCTGTGGCTCAATCATGATGTCGTGGCGCGGCAACTGGCGTCGCGGCACGCTGGCTGAGGCGGAAGGTGGCGACTTTGCGAGGGTTGGCGCGCGCGCTTTGCTTCGCCGCGCCGCTGCTGGCAATGTCGTCGGTATTTGGCGCGGGCGCGGGAACGCATGCCATCGGCCCCTGGCGAGGGGCGACTTTCGAGGGCGACCGCGCCGCGCTGGAGAAACTCGCCGCTGCTGGCGCGAAAGCGGTGCGCGTCTATGGCGAGAAAGACGTCTGGGTACTCGACGAAGCGCGCCGGCTCGGGCTTGGGGTGGTCATGGGGCTGCATGTCGGCCTGCCGCGCCGCGGTTTCCGGCTCGACGACCCGCGAGCCGTGGCCGCGCAGGAAGCGCGCATCCGCGATTTCGTGCGGCGACACCGCGCCCATCCGGCCCTGCTGGCCTGGGGGATCGGCAACGAAGTCGAACACGGGATGCCCGACCCCTTGCCGGCGTGGCGGGAAGTCGACCGCCTGGCTGCTGTGGTCAAGGCGCTCGATCCGGCGCATCCCACCCTGATGGTCGTCGCCGACGGCGGCCCCGAGTGGCTGAAACCGCTTGCCAGCTGCTGCGCCAACATCGACATCGTCGGCATCAATCTGTATGCCGGCGCGGTGTCCGGCATCGGCGGGCGCCTGCGCGCCCTGGGCATCGTCAAGCCCTTGCTCATCACCGAACTGGGCCCGCTCGGGCAATGGCAGGCGGGGCGCAAACCGTGGGGCGCGCCGGTCGAACTCACCAGCCGCGAGAAAGCCGCCTATTTTCGCCAGACCCTCGCCGAACTGGAGAAAGAGCCGCAAGTGCGCGGCGTCTTTCCCTTCCTGTGGGGGGCGAAGCAGGAGCAGACCGCGACCTGGCACGGCCTGCTGCTTGCCGATGGCGCGCTCACCGAAATGAGCGATGCGCTTGCCGCCGCCTGGGGCCGTCCGCCCGCGCGGCCCGCGCCGACCATTCTCGGCATCGGCATCGCCGCCGACGAATTCGCGCCGGGGGCGGTCATCTCCGCCGGGGTCGATGCGCGCGGCGAGGCGCTCGTCACCGGCTGGTTGGTGCGCCGGGAGGCCGGTGACAGTGAGCTGCGCGACGGCGGCGACGCCGAACCCGCGCCGCCCGCCGTCGGCGTGGAAGTGCTTGCCGCCGATGCAGCCAGTTTCCGCTTCCGCGCCCCGGAGACGCCTGGCGCATACCGCCTGTTCATCACCGTGCGCGATGCCGGCGGCAAGGCGGCCACGGCCAATCTGCCGTTTCTCGTGCGCTGAAAGCGGGCGGGGGGCTTGCCGCGGAAATCACGCCCCCCAGACTGTCACCGCCATCCCGTCGAAGGCCTCCGCCCGCAGCCAGATCCGCTCATCCCAGGGGCGGCCCGATTCGCGGTCGAAGATGAACAGATGCGCTTCGTCCGCCCCGGCCCGTCTGGCGTAATCGACCGTCTGAGCCAGGCCGGTCTCGATCACCGTTTCCAGCGCGCCACGCAGCAGCTTCAATTCGATCACGATGCGCTGGATCGGCCCGAACAGCCCCTGCTCCGCGTCGAGCGGCCATTCGATGAAGAGGTCGGTGCGTTTCCTGCCCAGGCCGTATTCGCGGT
>JAIRNL010000027.1 GCA_031258035.1 Azoarcus sp.
CGTCGTCGCCCATGCCGATTACGCCGAGCGCGCGCATTTCGACGCCGCCCTGCAAGCGGCCATCGACGCCCATGCGCCCGATCTGGTCGTGCTCGCCGGGTTCATGCGGGTGCTGGGGAGGGATTTCGTGCGCCATTATGGGGGACGCCTGCTCAATATCCATCCATCGTTGTTGCCGGCTTTCCCGGGGCTGCATACTCATCGGCGCGCGCTCGCGGCCGGGGTGCGCATCCACGGGGCAAGCGTCCATTTTGTTACGCCCGAGCTCGACGGCGGGCCCATTGTGATCCAGGCTGCGGTGCCGGTGTTGCCCGGCGACGACGAGGACAGCCTGGCGGCGCGCGTGCTTGCCGAGGAGCACCGCATTTATCCGCAGGCCGTGCGGTGGTTCGTCGAAGGACGCCTGATGGTCACCGGGGGAGGGGGCGTCGAAGTGGCTGGCTCCCGTCCCGCGCGCTTTGCCTTGCATCTGCCGCCACTCGATACGGAATGAAACCATGAATCCGACCACGATCCGCGCCGCATTCGTCGCCTGCCTCGCGTTCGCGCTTGCCTTTGGGGGGGCGCCGGCCACGGGATGGACACAGGAGGGCGACTGGGGGGCGGAGAAATGGCCGGAGAAAGGATCGGTCGATTTCCAGGTGTCCCTTGGCTTCGGCGGGGTGCCCATCGGGCGGGCGAACCACACATGGTCGCACGGGCGCGAACAGTACCAGATGCGCCTCGCGGTGGAGACGACCGGCATGGCCGCGTCGTTGCGCAAGCTCGGTTATGTCCAGCAAAGCGAAGGCAGTATCGGCAAGGAAGGCTTGCAGCCACGACGTTTCGATGTCACCCAGTTGGGGAAGACGCCGGAGGCGGCATTGTTCGATTGGGAGGCGGCGCGGGTCAGCATCCAGCGCGGTTCCCGCGAGCGGCGCAGTGCCAGCCTGGCTGCGGGCGATCAGGACATGCTCAGTGTGTGGCACCAGGTCGGGCACGCGGGCGCGCTGCCGGACAGCCTGCTCGTGGTCGGCAACAAGGATGCCCGCCGCACCCGGATCACTCGCCTGGAAGACGGCAGCCTGCAAGTGCCGGCCGGGCAGTTCGCCACGCGCCATTTCAAGGTTCGCTCCGAGGATGGCCGTGTCGCCATCGACTTGTGGCTCGCGCTCGACCGTTACATGCTTCCGGTGCGCGCGGTTCTCGACGACACCAAGTCGGTGACGCTCGTTCTCGAAGCCATTTCCGTCAATCCGGGTCAGTAATGAAAAAAACAAGGAATGCGGCCGCCGCGCCGGACGCGGGCGGCCCTGTCGCGCAGGCGGCGCGGGTGCTGGGTATCGTGCTTGCTTTCGAACATCCCGCCGATGCGGTGCTGTCGCGCTATTTCCGCGAACACCGCGCTCTGGGGCAGCGCGATCGCGCTTTCATCGCCGAGACGGTGTACAGCGTGCTCCGACGCCTGCGCTGGCTGCGCCGTCTGGCTGGGAGCGAGGCAAGCCCGTGGCAGTTGCTGCTGGCTTGGCTGGCGCGCGGCGAGGGCTGGGCGATGCGCCAGTTTGAAGGTATCGCCTCGGTCGGGGAAACCCGCTGGATCGAGACGGTGAAGGCGGTAAGCCTTGCCGAAGGGACGCTTGCCGAGCGCGCGGATTTGCCGGACTGGCTATGCGAACGGCTGCTTACCGTCCATGACGAGGCCGGCGTGTTGCGGTTGGCGCACAGTCTCAACCGTCCGGCACCGCTTGATCTGCGGGTCAACATCCTCAAGGCCGGGCGCGATGCCGTGCTGGCTATACTGCGCGCGGACGGTTTCGAGGCCGCGCCGTCTCCGCTGTCGCCGCACGGCATCCGCCTCGCGGCCAAGCCGGCGCTGCAAAAGCATGCGCTTTTTCTTGATGGCAGTTTCGAGGTGCAGGACGAGGGTAGCCAGATTCTCGGCTTTCTCGTTCAACCCCGGCGCGGCGAACTCGTGGTCGATTTTTGCGCCGGCGCCGGCGGCAAGACTTTGCATCTGGGGGCGCTGATGCGCTCAAGCGGGCGTCTTTACGCCTTCGATGTCGCCGAAAAACGCCTGGCGCGGCTGCGGGCGCGCCAGGCGCGCGCCGGTCTGAGCAACGTGCATCCGATGCTGCTCGCGCACGAACACGATGCCCGCCTCAAGCGCCTCGCGGGCAAGGCCGATCGCGTCTTGGTCGATGCGCCGTGCAGCGGCCTGGGTACCTTGCGGCGCAATCCCGATCTCAAATGGCGGCAAACGCCGGCCGCGATCGAGGAGATGGTCGCGCGCCAGCAGGCGATTCTTGCCGCCGCGGCGCGGCTGCTTCGCCCGGGCGGGCGGCTGGTCTATGCCACTTGCAGTCTGCTTGACGAAGAAAACGACGGCATCGTCGATGCCTTCCTGGCGGCCCATCCCGAATTTGCCTCCTTGTCGGCGGAAGAAATCCTCACGCGGCAGGGTATCGCGCTCGCTACCGGCGAACGCCTGCGTCTGTCGCCGCCCATCCACGAAACGGACGGATTTTTCGCCGCGGTACTGGAGCGCGCCGCCCCGGCGCCGTTGCCCTGAGCGGGCACTTCTTCGCCTTTGAACCCCCCTTTTCCTGTGGCCGGTCGGGGATTCCTCGATAAGCCAGTGGCGCCTTTGGCTCCGTGGTGGCCCGTTTCGCCGACCTCGCCGCGCATGGCGAGGATTGCGTCCGCCCCACATTCAAGATGTCTGGATTCTGACGATCGACATTTTGTCTATTGTGGAAATCCACAATCAACGAGTATAATGGCCTTGCATAGCGGTTTCCCCTGACACAGTACTTTTTGGGCACGGTACTTTTTTGGAGTTCATCTGGTCGGCTGGGCATGTCGTGCGGGCATGTGGCTGTCGGCCCATGGAGAAGAGTCATGTCGAGTGATCCACGTTGCCTGTTTGGCGTGCGGTTGAGTGAAATGAGAAAAAGCAGAGGCTGGTCGCAGGAGCGGCTGGCGGAAAAAAGCGGCCTGGCCCGCAGCTACGTGGGCGGCGTGGAGCGCGGCCAGCGCAATATCGCGCTGCTCAACATCTGCAAACTCGCCGACGCGCTGGATCTGCCGCCGGCGGTTCTCCTGGCGCTGCCGGGCGCCGAGGCGAACGAGCGCGGCAATAAAGCCGTGGCGTAAAACATAAAACCGTTCCGCCGCGTTCTTTTCAATCCTCGCCTGTGGCGTCGGCCCAGCAGTTGGGCGTCTCGAACAGTCTCACCTGTTCGAGACGCAGGGCATTGCCATAAACATCGCGGTAGGCGGCCGCGAGTATCCTGAAGGCGATGGCGGCGAGGTTTTCCGCCGTCGGTACCGCGTCGAGGATCACCGTCTTGTGTCCGGGCAGGGAGGCGAGGAATTCCACCACGCGAGTGTCGCCGCGCCAGACGAGGAAGGCATGATCCCAGCGGCTGACCACTTTTTCCCAGGCGATGCGCTTTATTTCACCGAAGTCCATCACCATGCCGTTGACCTCGTTGCCGGGCGCGTCGATGATGTGGCCGAAGAGGCTTATTTCAAGCACATAGCGGTGGCCGTGAAGATGCCGGCATTGGCTGGCGTGATCCGGGATGCGGTGGCCAGCGTCGAATTCGAGGCGACGAGTGATGCGCATGCGTGCTTTTTTGTTCATGGAGAGAACGAAGTGTAGCATCGCTCTCGCGCCTTTCGGCCGATAGGGGTACCATATCCCGCTATTCATGGCGAGGTGTCCCAGGCTGTCGACCAGGCTGGCGAAACAAAAGGAAAAGGAGAAGCCTACATGCCATTCATGCCATGGTCCGATGCGTTCGTCTTGGGCATCGACTCCATAGACAAGCAGCATCGCTGGCTGGTTGATGCAACCAATCGACTTTACGATGAAATCGAGTCCCGCAACCCGGAACGGGACGTTCTCAAGGAGATCCTGGAAGGGTTGGTGGATTACACCGTCAATCACTTCATCGTCGAGGAAGACCTGTTCAACAGGCTCGGCTATCCAGGAGAAAAAGGCCACCGGGCGCGGCACGACGAATTTGCACGGCATGCTCTCGAACTGCTGCTCAAGTTCGAGAAAGGCGAGTCGGTTTCGGATGAGATGCTTTACTTCCTGCAGTCGTGGCTGCTCGACCACATCATGAAAGAAGACCGGGCCTATGTGCCTTTCCTGAAAGAGAAGGGTGTCAACTGATCCGGTTTCGGCGCAAAAACCACGCCCGCGAGGTTGAAATTCCCCTCGTGGGCGCTGTGTTTTGCGCGGCGCTATTTCGTGTCGTCATCGGATGCTAGACTCCAACATTCGTTCCACAGACCGAAGGTTGCCGCCCCATGCCTGTTCCCGATTTCCTGCGCCGCCTGTTCCGCTCCGCCGCGCGTTCGCGCTTCGACATGCGCGAACGTGTCGTCCAGTGCATGGGGCCGCACGGGCTGCATCGCATGGCCTACACCGAGTGGGGCGATCCGGCCAACCCGAGGGTGCTGGTCTGTGTACACGGGCTCACGCGCA
Source organism: Azoarcus sp. (assembly GCA_031258035.1). Lineage (GTDB taxonomy): Bacteria > Pseudomonadota > Gammaproteobacteria > Burkholderiales > Rhodocyclaceae > WRNU01. The sequence goes on from JAIRNL010000027.1 coordinate 4,478, forward strand.
ACGGGCGTGATTTCGATGTGCTCGCCCAGGCGCTTTCCAGCGAATATCGCGTGATCTGTCCGGACGTGGTCGGACGCGGCCGCAGCGACTGGTTGGGTGTCAAGTCCGACTATGCTTTTCCGCTCTACGTTTCGGACATGGTGACGCTCATCGCGCGCCTGGGTGTGCTGCACGTCGATTGGGTGGGCACTTCGATGGGGGGGCTGATCGGCATGTTGCTCGCCAGCCAGCCGCATACGCCGGTGCGCCGCCTCGTGCTCAATGATGTGGGGCCGCTGATTACCGCCGAGTCGATGCGGCGCATCGGGCAGTACATCGGGCGCGCGCCGGTGTTTCCCACCATGGCCGACGCCGAAAGCTACATACGCGAAATCGGCGCTTTTTTCGGCCCGCTCACCGACGAGCAATGGCGCCACCTGACCCGCTACAGCGTGCGTCCGGTCGAGAAAGGGCATGCCTTGCTCTACGATCCCGGCCTGGGCGATCCGTTCCACATCATGCCCATCCTGCTCGACATCGACGTGTGGGGCGCTTTCGACCGTGTTCGTTATCCGGTGCTGGCGATCCGTGGCGCGGAGTCCGACCTGCTCAAGCGCCGAACCTGGCTGGAAATGGCCAAACGCGGCCCGAAAGCGCAGCTCGTCGAATTTCCCGGCATCGGCCATGCTCCGATGCTGATGGCCGACGACCAGATCGCCGCCATCCGCGACTTCCTGCTCAGCCCGTCCCGCAAGGATGAAAAAGACGGGCGAGCCTGAACGCACCCGGATTGCCCATGATCGCCGCCCCGGATTTCGCCCCGGACTACGCCTTGCTCGACCCCGCCGAGGCGCCGGCGCGCGGCGCGCTGGTCTTCCCGTTCATCGGGCAAAAACTGCTGCTCGGCCCGGATGCGGCCTTGCCATTCCCACGAATGCTGCAAGAGCTGGGGCCGCCCGGGCGCGCCTTCTGTTTCGGCGCGCTGGGGGAACAACGTTGTGTGTTGCAAATCTGGCTCGCCGACCTCGCCATTCCTCCGCATCTTTCCATTGGCGACTACCGCGCCCTGTGGGGGCAGTGGCCGGTCGGGCATCTCGCCGCATTCGTGCGTGCCCGCCAACTCGCCGCCTGGGTGTTGCACAACCGCCATTGCGGCGTGTGCGGACAGGTAATGAACCTGTGCCGCGCGGAAATCGCATGTGAGTGTCCAGCCTGTGGATACAAGGCATATCCGCGCATCTCGCCGGTCGCCATCGGCCTGGTGTGCAAGGGCGACGAGATTTTGCTCGCGCGTTCGCCGCACTTCGCCCCCGGCATGTACAGCGCCCTGGCTGGCTTCGTCGAAGCGGGAGAAAGTGCCGAAGACTGCCTGCGCCGCGAAATCCGGGAGGAAGCGGGGATCGAGATCCGCAACCTCCGCTATTTCGACAGCCAGTCGTGGCCTTATCCGCACTCGCTGATGCTCGGTTTCATCGCCGATTACCACGGCGGCGAACTGATCGCGCAAGAAAGCGAAATCGAGGATCTCGGATGGTTCCGCTTCGACGACCTGCCCGCGCTGCCGCACCCCGGATCGCTCGCCCGGCGGATGATCGAGGCCATCCGCGCGGCATGGGCAGGGAAAACGCGCCGATCGTGACCAGTTACCCGGCGCGGTGCGCGAGCTGTGTTCTAATAACCACGCCGCATTTCTTGCCGGAGGTATCACCCAATGAGCGAGCAACAAAGATACCGCCTGGTCACGCGCAGTGACTTCGACGGCCTGGTCTGTGCCGTGCTCCTGAAAGAACTCGATCTCCTGCACGAAATCAAGTTCGTCCATCCCAAGGACATGCAGGACGGGCTCATCCAGATCACGGATCGTGACATCACCACCAACCTTCCCTATGTCCCCGGCGCGCATCTGGCGTTTGATCATCACCTGTCCGAAACGCTTCGCAACCCCGGCGAGCACCCGAACTACATCATCGACCCGGATGCGCCTTCGGCGGCGCGGGTGGTATACAACTACTACGGCGGCAAGCGCACCTTCCCCAACATTTCCGACGACATGATGACGGCGGTGGACAAAGCCGACAGCGCCCGGTTTTCCCACGACGACATCCTCGATCCGAAAGGCTGGGTATTGCTCAACTACCTGATGGATTCCCGCACCGGACTCGGGCGCTTCCGCGAATTCCGCATCAGCAACTATGTGCTGATGATGCAGTTGGTCGGCTATTGCAAGCAGCACGGCGTCGACGAAATCCTCAACCTCCCCGACGTCAGGGAACGGAGCGATCTCTACTTCCAGCATGTCGACAAGGCAAGAGAGCAGATCAAGCGTTGCACCACCGTCCACGGAAACGTGGCGGTGCTGGACTTGCGCAACGAGGGCATCATTTACGCCACCAACCGCTTCACGATCTACGCGCTCTTCCCGCAAACCAACATCTCCATCCACGTCATGTGGGGGCTGAAACAACAGAACACCGTCCTTGCCACCGGCAAATCCATCCTCGATCGCTCCAGCAAGACCAACATCGGCGAACTGATGCTCGAATACGGCGGCGGCGGGCACGAAGCGGCGGGCACCTGCCAGATTGCCAACGACAAGGCGGACGAAGTGCTTCGGGAACTGATCGCGCGCATCAACGCCGACGGCTGAACGCCGATTCTCCCGCGCCCCTGGCTGCGCTGGGCTAAACTCCGGTCGGGAACATCACCAGGGAACACGATGAGACAAATCGTTCTCGACACCGAAACCACGGGCCTCGACTGGAAAAACGGCGACCGCGTCGTCGAAATCGGCTGTGTCGAACTACTCGACCGTCGCCTCACCGGGCGGCATTTCCACGTCTACATCAACCCCGAACGCGCCGTTGCCGCCGAAGCGGTGGCCGTACACGGCCTCAACGACGACTTTCTCGCCGACAAGCCCGTGTTCGCCGCCATCGCCGCCGACTTTGAAGCCTTCGTGCGCGATGCCGAACTGGTGATTCACAACGCCTCTTTCGATGTCGGCTTCCTCGATCACGAACTCGGCCTGCTCGGGCGTTCGCCCATCAGGGAATCATGCAGCGGCGTGGTCGATACCCTGAGGCTGGCGCGGGAACAAAACCCCGGCAAAAGAGCCTCGCTCGATGCCCTGTGCGAACGGTACGAAATCGACAACGCCCATCGCACCCTGCACGGCGCCCTGCTGGACGCCGAATTGCTCGCCGAAGTCTATCTGGCCATGACGCGCGGCCAGGAGAGCCTGATCATGGCGCTGGAAGACGCCCCGGGCGCCGAGGCGACCGAAACGGATACCGTCATCGGCGACCGGCCCTCGCTGCATGTGTTGCGGGCGTCGGACGAGGAAGTGGCTGCGCACGACGCCATGCTGGCGGACGTCGCCAGGGCGAACGGGGGAAAGTGCCTGTGGCTGGCTGGGAAGGAAAGTAGCCATCACCCTTGAGGACACCTGATCTTGTCGACTTTCCGGGGACAGAAATTTTTGCTGGTTGTGTTCGCAATGGCGATGCTTTCGACGTCTTTCCCGTCCAGATCCGATGCGCAGGGCGATTTCCTGGCTCAGCAACAACAGTACGGACGTGTCAGGGAAGCGTTGCGCGCCAAGGGGCCGGCGCTTGCCCGCCAACTCGGCGCGCGGGGCCTGGAAACCGGCGCTCTCAATATCCTGTTCGTCGTCTACAAGGCCGAGGGCGTCCTGGAGCTTCATGCAAAGAAGGCGGACGCCGCGCGCTATGCGAAATTGACGAGTTATCCCATTTGTGCCGCGTCGGGAACGCTTGGCCCCAAGCGCAGGCAGGGCGACCGGCAGGTGCCGGAGGGGTTCTATCACATCGACCGTTTCAATCCGGCGAGCAACTACCATCTCTCGCTCGGCGTGAGTTATCCGAATGCCGCCGACAGGCTCAGAAGCGGTGCCGCCGACCCGGGGGGCGACATCTTTATCCACGGTGCCTGCGTCACCGTGGGGTGTTTGCCGATGACCGACGATAAAATCAAGGAAATCTATCTTTATGCGCTGTACTCCCGAGCCAGCGGGCAGAAAGAAATCCCTGTTTATATTTTTCCTTTTCGCATGACCCCGGAAAATATGGAGAAGCACGCCGTGCTTTTCGCCAAACGCCCCGAGTTGCGTCCTTTTTGGCAAAACCTCAGGGAAGGGTATGATTCGTTCGTGACGCATGGCGAGGCGCTTGCGCCGCGGGTGGCGCGCAATGGGGATTACAGTTTTGGGCGCGGCGATGCCGCCGACGCCGATCCTCGATAGGGAGATGCACTGATGCCTGACTTTACCGTTCCAAGGAGGCGGAAAATGGCCGGATCGCTTTTGGCTGGAAAGCATGTTTTGTTCCCTGCGGTTTTGGCGGTTGGCGCGCTGGGCGCCAGCGCGGCATGGGCGCAGGGCGTGTCGATAGAGGTGCTGGACGCGACGGTGAAAGACCGGCGGCTCAGCGGCGCGAATGTGATCCTGCAACAAAGCGGCGAGCAAAGCGTCTCGGCGGTCACGGATGCGCAGGGCAGGGCGCGCCTGACGCCGCGCAAGCCGATCACGGGCGAGGAGATGTTGATCATCAGGAAAGCAGGCTTTTCCGACCTGGTGGCCAAATGCCCGTGCGACGGCCTGACTTACGCGATGAGCCCGGTACTGAAAGGGCTGGACAGCGTCCGGGTGGTGCTGAACTGGGGCAAAACGCCCGACGATCTGGATTCGCACCTGATATACGGTAGCGATCATATCTATTTCGAGGCGAAAAAAGGCAGCCAAGCCTGGCTGGACGTTGATGATACAGATAGCTACGGGCCGGAAACGGTCACGATCGACAAAAAACAATATGGCACATCGTATATCTACGCTGTGCATGATTACAGCAACAAGCGTGTGGACGACCGATTCCTGTCGGAAAGTGGGGCGCGGGTGTTCGTCTATGTGGGGCAGTCGCTGGTCAAGACTTATTACGTCCCGGCGGGTGTTGGCGATGTCTGGACTGTCTTTCGCATTTCCGGAGACGGTGATATCGAGGATATAAACAGCTTGAGCGGATATGGCGGCTCGTCCAAGGGCGTGGCGGCGTATGCGGTGTCCAGCGTAGCGCCGCAGCAGGGCGCTCACGCGAGTGTCGACACGGATGGCGCGAAACGAAGCAACACGCTGGGGGAAAAAGCCTATCACGCTGGCAGGCTGGAAGCGGCGATCGGGCATTTCCAGGCCGCGATCCAGAAAGACCCCGGTTTTGCCGCCGCCTATGGCAACCTGGGTTTGGCGTATCGCAAGTTGAACCGCTTTGCCGAGTCGATCTGGGCGAGCCGCAAGGCCATTGCCTTTGCCAGTGGAGCGCGCGCGGCAAAAACGCGGGCGGCGGCATACTACGAGATTGCAAAACTCTATGAAAACAACGGAGATTCCGAGAGCGCCTTGCGGCATTACAAACTCGCCAGGGAAAACAGCGACAACCCTGCCTATGATGAGGCCGTGACGCGCATGGGCGGCGATTCGCGCGATTGATATGGCGCGCCATTCGGACAGCCTGCGGGGCGCGGCGATGAAAGCGGGTAAATGGGTCGCCCTCTGCGCACTGAGTGCCATGGCATGGTGCGCGCACGGCGCGCCGCTGGACGACGCGCTGGCCGCGACGGTGAGCGGCAAGCGCCCGGGCGGCGCGGAAATGACAGTGGCCCGGATCGACCGGAGCGCGTATGCCGGGATAACCGATCAGGCATCTTTCGACCGTGCTTCGCGGCAGGCGATCCTGGCTTTCACGCGGGAACTGATCGCCTATGAAAACATGGTCGTGGCGCAGAAGCATCGAGACCGCGACGATCTGGCGGGCGTCGAACGCTTGCTCGACCGCTTCTGGAAAGAATTGCTGGCTAATTACCAGAGCGCACTCAAGACCTGCGCCGATTGCGAGGCGGCTGGCACGAGCGACGAGTTACGGCATCTCGCCGCCAAGGCGCAGGTGGAACCGGCATTGCGCGAGTTTTACAAAGCCTACCTGTTCGAGCAGTTCCGTTTGGGCGCATTGTTTCAAAAGGTTTCCAGTGAAATAGATGTGTTCAACGACAACGAAATCACCGGCGCGGCATTCGGCGATATGGCGTTTTTGCTTTCATTCGACGATGGGCCGAGCGACCGGAATGGATCCTCCGATCGTTTGATTGAATCGCTGAACCGCCTCGGTCTGCACGCTGTTTTTTTCGCATTGGGCGAACGCCTGAGCCTCCGCCAGGGAAAAAGTGGCGATCTGGCAAAACTTTTTGCGAACCAATGTCTGGCTTCACACGGACAGACCCACCAATCGCACGCGAAGCTGAAGGAATGGCAGGCTTCGGTGCTGGATTCGCTGGCAATGGCAAAATCCGCCGCGCCAGATGCTTTTGCCAACGCCTTTCGCCCGCCCTACGGACAACGCAGGGCGGACAGCGGCGACTTTTTCAGGCGGCACGGGGTCAAAGTGGTCTTGTGGAATATCGACTCGCAGGACTGGCACAAGAAGATCAGTGCCCAGGATGCTGTCGATCGCGTCGTTTCGCTGATGCTTTTGAGGCGAAAAGGCATCATCCTCTTTCACGATATTCATGCAAAGGCGTCGGTCGCCATCCCGCGGATTTTTCAGACACTGGAAAATACAGCCATCCAATGGCTCGATTGCCGAAACTCGCCTTATGGAAACGCTGATTAACCCGGAGTTTGCCAAACCAGACCTTGGCCGCCATCGCGGCGCGAATTGTAAAACAAGCCCACGTCATTCCGCGTCCCCCTCCCACGTCATTCCGCGCGTAGTCGCGGAATGACAATCAGGGGCGCTTCGCGCCCTTTGTATGCAATGGCACTTCATGGAGTAGGTTATGCCTGTAATAAATCAGCGTTTCCTTTGAGAAATACACGGGTAAGCGCCGTGATCGTCCCTGGAAAAAAGCTGCCCGCCAATTTTTTCTGACAGTATTGGCTTTAGGGGCGCTTTCAGCCGTGTTGGGAATTAGTAATATCACGTAGACGTGCATGGCAGGGGCGTGACAAAAGACATTGATGTCGAAAATCTTTACACGCCTTTCCGCAATGGATTTGCCTTCATATAGAATGCACAATAATAAACGCGCCTATTTTATCCTTTGAAAATCAACAGCGTACACTCTCCTTGTTTGCGTGGGAAATGATGGATTCAATTGCTTGTACGCTATCTTGATTAATGGGAGATGATGCCTTTTGCTTATCTTATTGTGGTTTACCGAAATACCACGGGCCCGGAATGTCGATTTCTTTGACTGCTTTCAGATGGGCCGAAGTCTTATCCTGAAAAATCCTTTAAAATCATTAAAATACATATGTGGCACGGGATTTGCTGACGTGGCCGTCATCGGCAGCGGCGCACGCATGTTGCGAAATTGTGCACTGCCGAATGTTCACAACAACTCATGAGGAATGCAAAAATGAAACCCTTCTCCAAACTTGTCGCCGCCATGGCGCTGGGATTTGGCTTTGCCGGCGCAGCCCAGGCT
>JAIRNL010000121.1 GCA_031258035.1 Azoarcus sp.
AACGAGAAATCTCGTCGGCAAATCATGCACCATGATCGCCTACCCCATGTCTCTGAGGCTTGGCCTTGGCTGACTCAGGCTCGCATCCTCATGCGCAGATTATTCGTGTTTTGAAAACACCCTCTGAAACCGCCCCGAACAAACATTGAAAAAGCCCCGGCGACGCCAGGCGGGGGGAACATCCCGCTCCCCCCGCCCCGCGTTTTTCACGCGGCCCGTTTCTCGCGCGCCTCCGCGCCGAGCCGGTTGATGCCGCTCACCAGGGCGCGAATCGACGCGGTGACGATGTTCTCATCGACCCCGACGCCGTAACGGCCCGCGCCGCCGCCCGTGCCCGCGAGTTCGAGAAAGGCGCAGGCACGGGCCTCGCCGCCGTCGAGGCTGGCGCTGACGGATTGCTCCTCGAAGCTGCGCACCTGCACGACGATACCGGCCTGGCGCAAGGCGTGCACGGCGGCGTCGATGGGGCCATTGCCTTGACCGACAAGGACATGGCGCTGGCTATCGACATCGACGGTCAGTTCGATCCCCTGCTGGTTGCCCTGCTCGCGCAAATGGTGCTCAACGTAGCCCACCGGCGTTCGCGGCTCGAAATACATGCGGGAAAAAAGCCCCCAGATCGCCTCGGCGCTCATCTCGCCGCCGGATTCAGTCTCGCGCTGCACGTCGCGCGAAAACTCCACCTGCAAGCGGCGGGGCATGGCGATGCCGTAACGGGTTTGCAACAACCAGGCGATGCCGCCCTTGCCCGACTGGCTATTGACCCGGATCACCGAATCGTAATTGCGCCCGATATCGGCGGGGTCGATAGTCAGATAAGGCAAAGCCCAGTGCGCATCTGGCTTTCGCGCGGCAAAGCCTTTCTTGATCGCATCCTGGTGCGAGCCGGAAAAAGCGGTAAAAACGAGATCACCCGCATAAGGGTGCCGGGGATGGATCGGCATCCCCGTGCATTGCTCGAAAGTGCGCGCCACCGCGTCGATATCCGAAAAATCCAGCCCCGGCGAGACGCCTTGGGTATAAAGATTGAGCGCGAGAGTGACGAGATCGACATTGCCGGTACGCTCACCATTGCCGAAGAGGCACCCCTCGATGCGGTCGGCCCCGGCCATGAGGCCCAATTCGGCGGCGGCAACGCCGGTGCCGCGGTCGTTATGGGGGTGGAGCGACAGGACGATACTGTCGCGGCGGGCGAGATGGCGGTGCATCCACTCGATCTGGTCGGCGTAGTTGTTGGGCGTGGCAAGCTCGACGGTGGCCGGCAGGTTGATGATGACCTTGTTGGTGGGGGTCGCCTCCCAGGTCGCGGTGACGACATCGCACACCTCCCGGGCGAATTCCAGCTCGGTGGCGGAAAAAGTCTCCGGACTGTATTCGAGCACGATTTCAGTATCGGGCAACGTCTCGGCCAACTGCCGGATACGGGAAACCGCCGTGGCGGCGAGGCTGACGATTTCATCCGGCGCCATCCCGAACACGATCTCGCGGAACGTGGGCGAAGTGGCGTTATAGACGTGGACGATGGCGCGGCGCGCGCCCTTGAGCGCCTCCAGAGTGCGGACGATGATTTCGTCGCGCGCCTGGGTGAGCACCTCGATCGTGACATCGGGCGGAATGTGCCCGCCCTCGATGAGATGGCGCACGAAATCGAACTCGGTCTGCGACGCGGCGGGAAAACCGACCTCGATTTCCTTGAAGCCGATCGCGCACAGCGTGCGGAACAAACGCATCTTGCGTTCCACATCCATCGGCTCGAACAGCGCCTGATTACCGTCGCGCAAATCGGTACTCATCCAGACCGGCGCGCGGTCGATGACGCGACCCGGCCATTGCCGGTCGGCGAGGCGGACGGGGGGAAAAGGACGGTACTTGCTGGTTGGGTCGGAGAGCATCATGACTGGTGATCCTTCGATAACCGATGGTGGGAAGACGCACCATGTTACGAGCCCGGCGCGGCAGGCGATTGCAATATTTGAGATATTCGGCGACTTTTTGAACGATTATTTCGTTAAGATCGCCGTTCGTGAAATAAACCGCCTTTTCCCCTGGAGCGTGCATGGAATGCGACCGTTACGACCGCCGGATACTCGAACTCCTGCAACGGGAAGGGCGGATCAGCAACCAGGAACTCGCCGACCGCGTGAGCCTGTCGCCCTCGGCCTGCCTGCGCCGCGTGCGCGCGCTGGAAGAATCTGGCTTCATCACCGGCTACCGCGCGATCCTCGACGCCCGCCGCCTCGGCCTGTCGCTGACCGCGTTGCTCCACATCTCGATGGACAGCCACACGCCGGAGCGCTTCGCGCACTTCGAGGCGGAAGTCGCCCGGATCGAAGAAGTGCTCGAATGTCTGCTGGTCACGGGCCAGTCCGCCGACTACCAACTCAAGATCGTGGTCACGGACATGGATGCCTATCAGGAACTGCTGCTGAACCGCATCACCCGCATCGAAGGCGTATCCGGCGTACACACGAGCTTCGTGCTGCGTCGCGTGCTGGACAATACGGCGCTGCCGGTGAGATAGCAGCAGGGGCGGATGGCAATCCGCCCGCCCGCCCCCC
>JAIRNL010000157.1 GCA_031258035.1 Azoarcus sp.
ACATCGCCACAAAAGGAGCAGCACCATGCCGCGTGATTTTTCCGAAGTCTACCTCTACAACTTCGAAGACCTGAAGGAAGGCCAGACCGCTTCCATCGCCCGCACGGTTTCCGAAGCCGATATCCTTGCCTTTGCCGGCGTCTCCGGCGACACCAATCCGGTGCACGTCGACCAGGAATTTGCCGCCGGCACCATGTTCAAGGGCCGCATCGCCCACGGCATGCTCTCGGCCGCCTATATCTCGACCGTGCTTGGCACCAAACTCCCCGGCCCTGGGGCGATCTATCTTTCGCAGACGGTGAAGTTCAAGGCGCCGGTGCATATCGGCGACACCGTCGTCGCCCGCGCGACCATCACCGCCCTCGATCCGGCGAAACGCCGCATCACCCTCTCTACCGTCTGCACGGTCGGCGACACCGAAGTCACCGTCGGCGAAGCGCAGATCATGTTGCCGAAGCACTGACCCGGCCCGCGCGCCCGCGCGGCGCGCGTCCCTCATGCCGGCAGGCGCAGGAAAGTGTCGCGGTAATGGCGCAATTCGACGATTGATTCGAGAATGTCGGCGAGCGCCGTGTGGGCACCGGCTTTTTTCACGCCTTTGTACACTTCCGGATGCCAGCGTTTGGCGAGTTCCTTGAGGGTGGAAACGTCGAGATTGCGGTAATGGAACCATGCCTCGAACCGGGGCATGCAGCGCGCCAGGAAGCGGCGATCCTGACATACGGTATTGCCGCACATCGGCGAGACGCCCTTGGGCACCCACTGCCCGAGGAAAGCCACCATCGTCGCTTCGGCTTCGGCCTCGTCGATGGTGGAAGCGCGCACGCGCTCGATCAGGCCGGAACGGCCATGGGTGTTCCTGTTCCACTCATCCATCCCCCCGAGCACGGCGTCGGACTGGTGTACCGCGATCACCGGCGCCTCGGCAACGATGTCGAGCGCGCTGTTGGTAATGACGAGGCCGATCTCGATGATGCGGTCGTTTCCGGGATCGAGGCCGGTCATTTCGAGGTCGAGCCAAATCAGGTGATTCGCGTCCTGTGCCATAATCTTCAGACCTTTTCATTCATGCCGGACAATGCCGCGGCAACGATAAAACAACCCAAGGGCCGCGATTGTGTCACAAAACGCCCGCCAACCTTCCCCCGCCCGGACGCAGACAGGCGCAAAACGCCCCGGTGTCGTCGTCGCCGCTTTCGGCCGCCACTTTGAAGTACGCACTGCCGCCGGTACCGTGCACTGCCATACGCGGGGCAAGAAAAACGGCTATGCCTGCGGCGACGATGTCGACATCGCGCCCGCCGGCGACGGCGTCGGTGTCATCGAAACCCTGCATCCACGCCGCAATCTGCTCTGGCGCTCCGACGCTTTCCGCCAAAAGCTGATCGCCGCCAACCTCAGCCGCATCGTCATCGTCGTCGCCCCCGAGCCGGGTTTTTCCGACCTGCTGGTGTCGCGTTGCCTTGCGGCGGCCGCGAGCGAAGACATCCCGGCAGTCATCGCGCTCAACAAGGCCGACCTCGCAGCCAGTCTCCCTTCGGCGCGCGCCAGACTGCAAATATTCGCCGCGCTCGGCTACCCGGTGCTCGAACTCTCGGCGCTGGCGGACGCAACCGGACTCACACCCTGGCTGCAAGGCGAGCGCGCCATCCTCGTCGGCCAGTCCGGCATGGGCAAATCCACCCTCATCAACGCCCTCGTGCCCGAGGCGGCGGCAACGACCGCCGAAATCTCCAGCGCGCTCGACAGCGGCCGCCATACCACCACATTCGCCCGCCTTTACCCGCGCGGCGACGGCTGGCTGATCGACAGCCCCGGTCTACAGGCGTTCGGACTCGCACACCTCGACACCGCGGCGCTGGAAGCGGCTTTCGTCGAATTCCGCCCTTACCTCGGACGATGCCGTTTCCGCGACTGCCGCCACGACAGCGAACCTGGCTGCGGGCTGCGCGCCGCCGTGGACGCGGGCATGATCGCCGCGCGACGCTTCGAGCACTTCCACCTCATCCGCGCCGAAATCGCCGCCGCGCGACGCGCCAACCCCGATTGGCAAGGTCGATGAAACCCGCCCGCCACGGAAAAGCGGGCGGTGGAAAGTCGCGCGGGCAAATTTGCCGCCTCCCGCGTTTTCAGCGGAATTCCGTGATGCGCGAACTCTGCGAATATTTCGACGACGTAACGCTTTGCAGGAAAGCAAAGCCATAATCTTCCAAATAATAATAAGTGGAGATTTCGTCCTCCCGACTTCCGACGACATGGCATTTCAACTCCCTGGCATTACCCTGGAGTTGCGAATTCAGGCCCTCGGCCGCGACATCGCGGGTGACTTTGCAAATGACTTCCGTTTCCTTGCTGGATTGATTCGTCACGATATCCGCGACCCGGACGCGCTGCCGGTAGCCCAATTGCGCGCCGACGGGCATCTTGAGCCAGTTCCCGCGCAGCTCCAGCCTGTCCACGACGGAAGCTCTCTGGGCATCGGGGCCGTTGAACGTCTGGCTGAGGGGGATCATGCCAAGGAAGCTCACCTGCTCCGCCCTGTCGCCGTCCTCGAACTGCACGACACGAAAAAGGCCCGGCGTCTTCATGCCCTCGATCGAAGCCTCCCGCAGGAAGGAACCGGATCTGCTGCCCTGCCGCGCCGCCGCGCCGCCGCCCTTGAAGGTCTTGACCCCCTCGACGCGCAGATAGCCGAGCGGCTGCCTGGCTGGCGCGAGGCCGAGTCCCGCCACCTGCCTGACGACGCCGGGGTCGGGATCGGACAGGGCGGCGAAATTCGGAAATTGCTTGTCGCGCACTTCGGGAGGCACCAGGGTCTTGAGCAGTTCCCTCTTGCCGCAGGCCGCAGCCAGCAGGGCGGAAAAATCGCCGGACGCCTGCCCGAAACCGATGACCGAAGGCTGCCGCGCAAGCCCGCCATCCGTCACCGTCTGCTGCTGATCCAGGTAATAAACGGCAAGGAGGGAATGACTCTGCCTCAGGCAATTCACGTGATAGAACCCGGCCCGGCGCGCATACGGCGCCTTGAACAGTCTGATGTAGGCGAGATAGGGGTAGTCGATGGCCGCCCAGAAGCGCAGGCTGCCGTCACTTTGTTCCTCCAGGCTCGAAATATCGAGGAGAATCTGCGTATCGTTCCGCTTGTTG
>JAIRNL010000177.1 GCA_031258035.1 Azoarcus sp.
TTCAAAAACATCATCGCCATGAACCGGACAGGATGAATCGCCGCCTGCGCGAGGATTGTTTGCTGCATATTTCATGGTAATTCTCCTTTTGATGAAAATCCCCCGGAAAAACGCCAAACCCGTCCCGCGCTTCGCGCGCGGGACGGGTTTGGCGTGGAAAAAACGGGGGACGGTCTGGGCGGGCGGCGAGTGCGCCCGCAAGCCGGGCTAGCCGGTGCTTGCTTGCTGAATTGTTAGCGGGAAATTGCATTTGTCAAGCCCTTTCGAGGCTTCTTGCATTTTAGTGTATGGTCTTTTAAAAATAGTACCAATTTGCGTAATACACCGTGCGGCATGACACATTCCTGTCACTGCGATGAGGCGAAAGAATGCAGGACAGGTCAAACCGCACATCACGCCTGGCTGCGCGGCGGCGCCGCGCGTCCCGTTGGGCAGGACGACACCCGGCCTTATGGCTGCGCGATGAAATACGCGAACGGATTCATTCCCGGCTGCGCCGAGCCAGGGTTTCCAGCGCGGCGCGCAGGGGCGCATCTGCCGGCAGGGTGGCGGAGAACGCCTCGATCCGCGCCCGCGCGGTGGCGGAAATGGTGCGTGTCGGGGGGGGGCGTCGCGCGGGCGGCGCTTCCGGCTGCGCGATTTTGATCCTGATCTTCTGCAATGGATGACCGGCCCGGGCGAAATGCGCCAGCAGGGTCGGAATCATCTGTTTGAGCCGCACCGCGATGGCGCTGCCGCGCACGTCGATCACCAGGGTGTCGTCCTTCAGGTTGGTGACGTGGCAGGCGTGGATGCATTGCGCCGGCACGCCCGCCGCGAGCACCCGTTGCAAGCCTTCGAGGCGGGCGGCGTGATCCTGGAGGCGGGCGAGGAGCGGTTCCCGGCCAAGGTAGCGATGCAAAAGTGTGCTCAACTGGCGATGCGCTGCGGGCTGACTGAAACCAGCATGATAGGATACGCATCTTTATGTGTCGATTTTGACTTTGCCCCATGCTCTCCGGTCTTCTCAAGAAAGTATTTGGTTCGCGTAATGATCGCCTTGTCCGCCAGTATTCCCGCGCCGTGGCGCGGATCAACGACCTCGAACCCTCGATCGCGGCACTCTCCGACGAGGCCCTCGCCGGGAAGACCGTCGAATTCAGGCAGCGGCTCGCGCAGGGGGCGGAACTCGATTCCCTGCTGCCGGAAGCCTTCGCCGTGGTGCGCGAGGCGGGCAAGCGGACGCTCGGGCTGCGCCATTTCGATGTGCAGCTGATCGGCGGCATGGTGTTGGACGCCGGCAAGATCGCCGAAATGCGCACCGGCGAGGGCAAGACCCTGGTGGCCACCTTGGCGGCCTACCTCAACGCGCTTCCCGGCAAGGGCGTGCATATCGTTACCGTCAATGATTACCTGGCCAGCCGCGACGCCGAGTGGATGGGGCAGATCTACCGCTTTCTCGGGTTGAGCACCGGCTGCAACCTGTCGCGCATGGCCCACGACGAGAAGCAGGCGGCCTACGCGGCGGATATCACTTACGGCACCAACAACGAATTCGGTTTCGATTACCTGCGCGACAACATGGTCTACAGGACGACAGACCGGGTGCAGCGACCGCTCGCCTATGCCATCGTCGACGAGGTGGATTCCATCCTCATCGACGAGGCGCGCACGCCCCTCATCATTTCCGGGCAGGCCGAGGATCATACCGAGTTGTACGTGAAGATGAACGAGGTCGCGCCGTTGCTCAAGAAGCAGGAAGGCGAGGGCGAAAACGTGACCGTGCCCGGTGATTACACCGTCGACCTCAAGGCGCATCAGGTGCTGCTCACCGAACAGGGCCACGAGACGGCCGAACAACTGTTGGTGAAGATGGGGCTGCTCGCCGAAGGCGCCGGGCTGTATGACCCGGCCAACATCCTGCTCGTGCATCATCTTTATGCCGCGTTGCGGGCGCACGCGCTCTACCACAAGGATCAGCATTACGTGGTGCAGAACGGCGAAGTCGTCATCGTCGACGAATTCACCGGCCGCCTGATGGTGGGGCGGCGCTGGTCGGAGGGGCTGCATCAGGCGGTCGAGGCCAAGGAAGGCGCGCGGGTGCAGTCCGAGAACCAGACCCTGGCTTCGATCACGTTCCAGAACTACTTCCGCATGTACGGCAAGCTCGCCGGCATGACCGGCACCGCCGATACCGAAGCCTACGAATTCCATTCGATCTACGGGCTGGAAACGGTGGTGATCCCGACCAACCGACCGTCGAAACGCATCGACAACAACGACAAGGTTTATCGCACCGCGGCCGAAAAATGGCGGGCGGTGATCGGCGACATCGAAGATTGTGTCAAGCGCGGCCAGCCGGTGCTGGTGGGCACGACCTCGATCGAGAACAACGAGTATCTTTCGGAGCTGCTGAAAAAAGAAAAAATCCGGCACGAAGTGCTCAACGCCAAGCAGCACGAGCGCGAGGCCGAGATCATCGTCCAGGCCGGCCTGCCGGGGCAGGTGACTATCGCCACCAACATGGCCGGGCGCGGCACCGACATCGTGCTCGGCGGCAACATCGAGAAAAAACTGGCCGCGATCCGCAACGACGATGCGCGCCCCGAGGCCGACAGGGAGACGGCGATCGCCGCCCTGCGCGCCGAGTGGCAGGCGCTGCATGACAAGGTGCTGTCGGCTGGGGGGCTGCACATCATCGGCACCGAGCGCCACGAATCGCGCCGCATCGACAACCAGTTGCGCGGCCGTTCGGGACGGCAGGGCGATCCGGGGTCGAGCCGCTTCTATCTCTCGCTGGAAGACCCCCTGCTGAAAATCTTCGCGGGCGAGCGCCTGAACGCCATCATGGTGCGGCTGAAGATGCCCGAGGGCGAAGCGATCGAACACGGGATGGTCACGCGCTCGCTGGAGTCGGCGCAACGCAAGGTCGAGCAGCGCAACTTCGACATCCGCAAGCAATTGCTCGAATATGACGACGTTGCCAACGACCAGCGCAAGGTCATTTACAAGAACCGCAACGAATTGCTGGAGAGCGAGGATATCGTCGACACCGTGCGCGGCATGCGCTACGAGGTGCTGAACGCGGTCTTCCGCCTCTATGTGCCGGAAGAAAGCGTCGAGGAACAGTGGGACATCCCGGCGCTCGAACGGGTGCTGGCCGCCGATTTCCTGCTGCCGCTGCCGGTCGGGAAATGGATCGGGGCCGATTCCGCGCTCGATGACAAAGCCATCATCGCCCGCATCGTCGAGGCCGCCGAGGATGCCTACAGGCAAAAAATCGCCGTGGTCGACCCGGCGGCGTGGCGGCAGTTCGAGCGCAACGTCACGCTCAACAGCCTCGACAACCTCTGGCGCGAGCACCTGTCCGCGCTCGATCTGTTGCGCCAGGGCATACACCTGCGCGGCTACGCGCAGAAAAACCCCAAGCAGGAATACAAGCGCGAGGCGTTCCAGCTTTTCGGCGCCATGATCGACGCCTGGAGCCAGGAAACCACCCGCGCGCTCCTGACCGTGCAGATACGCACCGAAGTGGCGGAAGAGCAGTTGGCTGCCGCCGAAGCGCAGGCACGGGCCGAGAACATCCGTTACCAGCATGCGGACTACGGCGAGGCGCTTGCCGCCGGCGGACAGGCCGACAGGCCGCGCTCGCCGGCGGTTGCCGGGCCCAAGATCGGGAGAAACGATCCTTGCCCCTGCGGCTCGGGCAAGAAATACAAGTACTGCCACGGCAAGCTGAATTGAAAGGCGGCCCCGCGGCGGATGCGCGTGGCGGGCAATTTGAGGTGAAGACCCATGGCAGTCAATCTGACGAGCCCGAATCCGGTTGATTTGTCGCCTGTTGCCGGCCTGCGGCTGGGCGTGGCGGAGGCGGGCATACGCAGGGCCGCTCGCCGTGACCTGACCGTCATCGAGCTGGCTTCCGGCAGCCGGGTGGCGGGCGTCTTTACGCGGAATCGCTTTTGCGCCGCGCCGGTCACGGTGTGCCGGGAGCATCTGGCCGCGGGCGGCGGCATCCGCGCCCTGGTCATCAATACCGGCATCGCCAACGCCGGCACGGGCGAGCAGGGCCTGCGCGATGCGCGCGCCACCTGCGAGGCGCTGGCTGCAAGCCTCGCCATCGACGCCCGTCAGGTGCTGCCGTTTTCCACCGGGGTCATCCTGGAGCCGCTGCCGATGGATCGTCTGCTCGCCGGCTTGCCGCATGCGGTTGCGAATCTGCGCCCCGATGGCTGGTTCGATGCCGCGCACGCGATCATGACCACCGACACTGTCGCCAAGGCCGCCTCGCGGCAGCTCGAAACCGGCGGCAGGATCGTGACCGTTACCGGCATCGCCAAGGGCGCGGGCATGATCCATCCCGACATGGCGACCATGCTTGGCTTTGTCGCCTGCGACGCGGCGGTGAGTCAGCCCTTGCTCGAAGCGATCGTCCGCGAGGCGGCGGATGCCTCGTTCAACAGCATCACCGTCGATGGCGACACTTCGACCAACGATTCCTTCGTTGTCATTGCCACGGGCAGGGCCGGCAACGCCGAAATCACCGCCGCTGACAGCGCGCAATGCCGTGCTCTTGCTGATGCCATCACCGCCGTTGCCATTCGCCTGGCGCAGGCCATCGTCCGCGACGGCGAGGGCGCCACCAAATTCATGAGCATCGTGGTCGAAGGCGGCGCGAACCGCGAAGAATGCCGCCGCGTCGCCTATGCCGTGGCGCATTCGCCGCTGGTCAAGACCGCTTTTTTCGCTTCCGACCCCAACCTGGGCCGCATTCTCGCCGCGATCGGCTACGCCGGGATCGCGGATCTGGATGTCGAACGCCTGCGGGTGTGGCTGGGCAGCCCGGCCGGGGAAGTGCTCGTCGCCGAGCGGGGCGGGCGGGCCGCGAGCTATGCCGAGGAAGCCGGCGCGAGGATCATGCGGGAGGCCGAACTCACCGTGCGCGTCGATCTCGCGCGCGGGCAAGCCTGTGCCACGGTGTGGACGTGCGACCTTTCCTGCGATTACGTGAAGATCAATGCTGATTACCGGTCGTGAGTCGTTGACCGGGAGGCGCGCGGCAAGCTTTCCAGCCGGGGAGCAGGAATCCCGATCCGGCCATGCAGGGCAATTGCATTTTCTCGATGCCCCAGTGGGCGCCATCCACGTGTCGGGACGGGTCTGGAACGCCAGCAACAGATATACCCACAACCAGTCGTCGTTCCCTTTCAGATGCAACGCCATGTCCCCATGGCGTTGCCGGTCGCCGTCGCCCACGTAGCTGCTGTTGACGCGCTCCTGGCGTCGAGAAGTCGGCCTGTTTCACCCATGGGCCCGGCACGAACTCGATCAACAGATCGCGCATGATCTCGGCGTGGGCAAACAGCTGCTTGTAGTGGTGGCCGTGTGTCGTTGTCATGTGGCGGGACTCTGCCACATGCGACCGCCGCTCAGTGCGGCAGGGGCTGGGTGTCAGCCAATGAAAGCAGGGTGATTCCCACGATATCTTCGTCTGCGGAAAGCCTTTGCCTTTTTTCCGAGTCGAGGTAAACAACCTCCACGGTCTCGACTGGGCAAGCCGGGGAGCCGGCGCAAAACGTTTTGCGAATCGTTTGCAAAAACAAATATTTTTCATTAATATTATCTTACGCTTTGTTACAAACCTGCCCCCCGCTACGAGTCGTTACTTTACGGAGAATAGTGATGTCATACCCTCATGCTATTACATCATCATCAACAGTCCCCTTCCCGCTTTCCCCGCTTTGCCGCAACCTGCGCTGGGCGCTGCTCGGCATGGCAATCGCCATGCCCGCCGCCGCACAGGAAACCGAAGCGGAAACCGAGGCCGCGCTCCCGACAGTCCACGTCCTCGGCA
>JAIRNL010000236.1 GCA_031258035.1 Azoarcus sp.
TGCGCAGCAACTTGCGGATCATCTGGGAGCGGGGCGTTTCCGGGGGCGAACAGGCGCGCAATGATAACCGATGCGCGCCTGGATGGCTGCGGGAACGTTCCTGACAGGCTGGTGAGAAACGCTGAACGCTTTGTGTTGGGCGCTTTGTGAGGCGCGGGAAGGGTTGATTTCCGACCCCTGCTCATATCCGTCGCCTTGCTCCGCCTGGGGAGTCCCCTCATCCCGCCTTCGGCCACCTTCTCCCCGCAAGGGGGAAAAGGGAAAATCCCGGACAGTATGGGCTCGGTGCGCAACATAGTTCCGCAGTTCCAGCAGCGCGGATCGGGCGTACCGCGGTTGCCCGTTCGACATGTACTCGCAGATGAGCAGATGCTGCCGCCCGGCCACGAGCAGCTGGGCGATCAGGTCCGCTTCCCAGTCGCCGGACATGGCGGCGGTTTTTTGAAAGCCGTCGCCTGGATTTCACTTCAAAGCCCAACTTCAACATTTGCTGAAACCATTCCAAAGAGTGAAGTCGGTTGTAGGGTTGTAGAAGAAAGGCGAAATGGCCGAGATCCATGGAGCGAAAACCGCACGGCGTCTGTTGGCGCGGCAGCTTGCCAGTGTGCGCGGAACGGGTACAAAATGCGGTCCATCCTCGTTTTCCGAACGGGGATGATCCTTTATGAATCAGCGGGTTGGATGCTCGGTTCGTTCCCTTCGCCCGCGCCTGTCCGGCTTCCATCGCGGAACCGGTCAGTTTGCCCCCCGCCGAATACATGGAAAAACCGGGACCTCGCTGGACCGACGACAGCTCGCCCGCCAGCGACGACCGGCTCCGCGCCGCCCCGCCGGCCTGGCGGCGCGCGACGCTGGCGATGTTCCTTGGGGGCTTTGCCACGTTCGCCATGCTCTACAGCACCCAGCCGCTGTTGCCGCTCTTTGCCGAAACCTTCGCCATCGGCGCGGCGCGCGCCAGCCTCAGCGTGTCGGCGGGCACCGCGGCGCTTGCCGTGGCGCTGATTCCAGCCAGCGTTCTCGCCGACCGCTACGGGCGCGACCGGGTCATGAAAATGTCGCTGGCGCTTGCCGCCGCGGTGGCGAGCGCCTCGGCGCTGGTCGACGACTTCAATCACCTGCTCATCCTGCGCGTGCTGCTCGGCGCCGCGCTCGCCGGCTTGCCCGCGGCGGCGATGGCCTATCTCGGCGCGGAAGTCGACCCTCCCGCCCAGGGCAAGACAATGGGCATCTACATCGCGGGCAACGCGCTCGGCGGCATGTCAGGGCGCCTGTTGGCCGCGCTGCTGGCTGACCTGGGAGAGATGGGCGGCTGGCGACTGGCGCTGTTCGTGCCCGGCCTGCTCGGCGTGATCGCCGCCCTCGTGTTCTGGCGCTATCTGCCGCCCTCGCGGCACTTTCACCCCCGCGCCGCCGCGCCGCGCCGCATCCTTGCCGACGCCCGTGCCATTTTTACCGACGCGGGCCTGCCCTGGTTGTTTGCCACCGGGGCACTGGCTATGGGCTGCTTCATCGGCGTCTATAACTATCTCGGTTTTCACCTGATGCAAGCGCCGTTCAATTTCAGCCAGCGCGCCATCGGCGCGGTGTTTCTGCTCTATCTGGTGGGTTCGTGGTCGTCGGCCTTCGCCGGGCAGCTCGCCGACCGCCACGGGCGGCGGCGGGTGCAATGGGGCATGGTGCTCGCCATGCTGGCTGGTCTCGCGCTCACCCTGGTCGGGCAGCCAGCCGTGCTGATTGCGGGCGTGGCGATTTTCACCTTCGGCTTTTTTGCCGCGCACACCCTCTCCAGCAGCTGGGTTGCCCATCGGGGCAAAGAACAGCGCGGCCTTGCCACCGCGATTTACCTGTCGGCCTATTACCTGGGCGCGAGCCTGATCGGCAGCCTGTCCGGGTTTGCGTGGACACATGGCGGCTGGCTGGGCATCGTGGCGGCGCTCGCGCTTTGCCTCCTCGTCCTGTTCGCCATCGTGCTGCGGCTGAAAAAGCTGCCGGTCGAGGGCGATTATTGAGGGACGGGAAGGCCGATGTTCCCACGGACGCCCTGATTCCAGTGGCCGTGACGCGGCGCCGCGGCATGTTTTTCCCTCTCTCCGGCGCGACGGCGGCGCAAATGTTCGACTCATGTTTTCAGGCTGTCGGCCCCCTGCCGGGAAGCAGGATGCGGCTGCTTGAGCAGGGCCGCCGCGAAAGCGCGCATGCCTTCGTAGCCGTACCATGCGCTGTCGCGCAAGGAGATGGGAATGGCGCCATGGCGGGCGGCAAAGGCGACTTGTTCGCGGCCGACGTAATAATCGACCGGCGCCCTGGCCAGGATGCTGGCATCGAATGACTGGCCCACCGCCACCGTCGCCGGAATGTCCGCGACCGCTTCCAGGCGTTCGAGGTGGACGCGGTTGTTGAGGTCGACGTTGGAGAGCGCGATGCCCGCCACTTCTCCGCCCAGATCGCGCACCAGACCGGAAAACCCCTCGACCAGCGCCATATCCAGTTGCAGGAAAAGACGCTTTCCAGCCAAGGGCCTGGCTGCGGTGACTTCCCGCAGCGCGCCTTCCCGCGCCTCGACGTAGGCTTCGGCCTTTTCCCCGAGGCCGAAGAGCGCGCCCAGCGCGCGCACGAAGCGGCCCGTGGCAGCCAGCCCGACCGGCGCGGGCAGGCGGGCGTAAGGCACGCCGAAGGCGCTCTCCAGCCCGAGGCCGAGATATTCGCCTTCGTCCGCATTGAGCGAAATCGTGGCGTCCGCCCGTCCGGCCCCGCGGATGGCAGCCAGCGTCGAAAAGCACGGCAGCACGTTCCATTCGATGCCGAGCCCGCCAAGCACATCGCGCACCGCGGCGAGATTGCGGGCGTTTTCGCGCACCGACACGACGTTCACGAAGCCGCCCCGTTCCCCTGGCGTCTCGACCAGGCGCAGCAGGGCGCGGAAAGCAGGATCGAACCCTGAAAGCGGCGACCCGCCGGGGCGAGAAGCGCCGGCGTTCAAATACAGCACCGGCACGGGCGCTTCGTCGCCCCCCAAGCCTTGCGCCGTCGGTGCGCCGACGTCGCCGTCGATCGACAGCACCGGCGTGCCGAGCACGAAAACCACGCGGGCGCCCTCGCGGATGGCGCGCGAAATGGCTTCGCGCAGAGGTTTTTCGCTATCGAGGATGAAATCACGTTCGCCCAGATTCACCGAATACCAACGCGCGAAACCCGGCTCGTCCAGCGCGGTGGCGGCGGCGCGGCAACCGGCGGCGCCATGGATGACGATGGCCGCGTCGCGGATGCCGCGCAGCGCGAAAAGCGTGGCAAGGATGTCATCCTCGTTTGCCCGGGCGAACGCGCGCGCCGCGCCGATGGGGGAGAACGTCGGATCGAGACCGATAGCCGACGTTTCCGATGGGGATCTGCCGGTCGCGGCGTCATCGCTGAAAAATCGTTCCGGCAATCCGATATGGCAAAAGGACTTTTCATGCGGCAGCGGGCGCGCCGAAAATCTTTCGGCCATAGCGTTCATTTCATCTCTCCAGGGGGCACGACGCAATCGTCAAAAGCGATCTGCCCATGCCGTCGCACAAACAGGGTCCTCCGTTACAGCAAGGCGTGTGCCAGCAAAAATTCGTTTTTCAAATCAAACGATTGCCCTGGGGGGAAAATCGCGCGCTGTTGCGGCTTGAACAACAGGGCACTGCAAACGCAGCACGGCTGGCTGGGACGCAACATGGCGGCCGCGGGCGGGGCGTCACTGCGGCAAAAAAATCGCCCTGCCATCGACCTCGACCCGCTTCAGCGGATGCCCGAAAGCATGGCTCAAGCGCCCGGCGGTCAGCACCGCCCCGCTTTCGCCCACCGCCACGCCGCCTTCGCCATTGAGAAGGACGACCTTGTCGGCATAGCGTGCAGCCAGGCCGGGATCGTGCAGCACCATCACCACGCCGCGCCCGTCGGCGGCGAGCGAGCGCAACAATTCAAGCACGGCGACCTGGTGGTGCAGATCGAGATGGTTGAGCGGCTCGTCGAGCAAAAAAAGGCGTGGCGTCTGAGCCAGCAACGCAGCCAGCGCCACGCGCTGCTGCTCGCCGCCGGAGAGCGCCCGCAGGTCGCGCCCCTCGAACCCTTGCAACCCCATGCAGGCGAGCGCGGCGCGGGCGATGGCGACATCCCGGGCGCTTTCCCACCCCCAGCGCCCGAGATGGGGGTGGCGGCCGACCAGCACCGTCTCCAGCACCGACGCGGCGAACCGCGCCAACTGCCTCTGCGGCAACAAACCGCGAAACCGCGCCGCCCGCAAAGGCGTCCAGTCCGCGCAAGGACGCGCGCCGAACCACACCTCGCCCCGCACGCCGGGCGCGCCGCCGCCCTGGCCCGCGCCGTGCAATCCGGCAAGCGCGTGCAGCAACGAACTCTTGCCGGCGCCGTTGCGGCCCAGGATCGCCACGCACTGCCCGGCATGGACTTCCAGATC
This sequence comes from Azoarcus sp., assembly GCA_031258035.1. Lineage (GTDB taxonomy): Bacteria > Pseudomonadota > Gammaproteobacteria > Burkholderiales > Rhodocyclaceae > WRNU01. The sequence goes on from JAIRNL010000236.1 coordinate 4,445, forward strand.
GAAAGCGCGGCACAACTCGCCTCCGCCCAGACGCAACCCCAGCTGGCGGGCCGCCAGCAAAGGGCGCGCCGGCTCCTCCCACGGCAGCGGACAGGCAAGTTCGGCGGGCAGCACCGGCAGCGCGCGCGTCACCGCGAATGCCGGGCCAACAAAAACAAGAACACCGGCACGCCGAGCAATACGGTCAGCACGCCGACCGGCAACTGTTGCGGCGCGAGCACGGTGCGCGCGAGCGTATCGGCAACGGTCAGGAGCGCCCCGCCGGCCAATACCGCCGCCGGCATCAGCAGGCGCTGATCGTTGCCGAGCACGAGGCGGACGAGATGCGGCACCACGAGACCGATGAAACCGACGGCGCCAATCAGCGTCACCGCGGCGGCGGTGAAAACCGAAGCCAGCAGATACAACCCGCGCCGCAGCCGGCGCGCATCGACGCCCAGCGCCAGCGCGTTCAACTGCCCGTGCGCGAGCACGTTGAGATCGCGCCCGAACGGCAGGGCTGCGGCAAGCCCCGCGCCCAGCACCGCGAGCGCCGGCCACGGACGGCTCGCCCCGCTGGCGTCGCCCATCAACCAGAACAACATGCTCTGCACCTGCGCCGCCGGCGCCAGCGCCAACATCAGCGTGACGACGGCGCCGCAACCGGCGGCGACGATCACGCCGGTGAGCAGCAACCGCGTCTGCGTCCAGCTTCCGTCCCCGTGCGCAAGGCCGAACACCGCCAGCATCGCAGCCAGCGCCCCGCCCAATGCCCCCGCGTCCATCCACGGCGAAGCCAGCCCGAGCGTCACCGCGCCCAGCGCCCCCACCGCCGCGCCGCCGGAAATACCGAGGATGTAAGGATCGGCGAGCGGATTGCGCAACAACACCTGCATCAAGGTTCCCGCCAGGGCCAGAAGGCCGCCGCAGGCGAAACAAGCCAGGGCGCGCGGCAGGCGCAGCTCGCGCACGACGCCGACGAGCATGCCCTCCCCGTTGCCGAAGAGCGCGGCGAACACCCCGGCGGGCGTCGTCGCAAGACTGCCCGCGCACAGCGCCCAGGCCAACGCGGCCAGCGCGGCCAGCGCCAGCGCGGCGAGCGCGACGGCAGGACGGACGAAACGCGCGGAAGAGGACGACGACATCAGCGCGGCGCCCCGGACGCATCCTCGAACCTGTCGGCCCTGGCGAGCGCCGGGAACAGCCTCACCCACAAGCCGACGATCCCGAGCGTGCAGAGACCGCCGAGCACGGCGGCGGCCACCGGGCCGAACCACGCGGCGCACGTTCCGGCGCGGAATTCGCCCAGTTCGTTGGAAGAACCGATGAAAAGCATATTGACGGCGCTCACCCGCCCGCGCATGTCATCGGGCGTGGAAAACTGCACCAGCGCGCCGCGGAGGTAGACGTTCACCATATCCGCCGCGCCCGCGACAGCCAGCGCGGCGAAAGACAACCAGAACCAGTGCGAGAACGAAAAAACGAGATTGGCCAACCCGAACACGGCGATGGCGATGAACAACCGCCTGCCGACCGCGCGATTGAACGGACGCAAGCTCAGGAACAACCCCGCGCCCACCTCGCCGATGGCGATGGCGCTGCGCAGGGCGCCCAGCCCTTCCGGGCCGGTATGGAGGATTTCCTTGGCGTAGATGGGCAGGAGCGCCACCACGCCGCCGAGGAGCACGGCGAAAAGGTCGAGCGAAATCGCCCCGAGGATGATGGGGCGGTTGCGGATGAAGCGGATGCCGACGCCGAACCGCTGCCACATGCTCCCCGCCTC
>JAIRNL010000291.1 GCA_031258035.1 Azoarcus sp.
CTGAGCGAATTCTCGGTGTAGTCGCCTTCGGGCAATTCCGAGTCGGCGCGCTGGTGACGGTAAGTCAGGCCGGCCTGGGTCTGCGGCCCGAGCCGCGTATTCACGCCCAGGGAGGCCGAAGTGCGCCAGGTGTCGAGATCGCCGCCGCCCTGCGAACGCGAGCGCGTGATCGTCGCGCCGAGCAGGGCGCGGGGCGCGAGGCGGCGGCTGAAAGCCAGCGTGGCCGAATCGGTATCTATCCAGCTGCTCCCGGCAAGGCCGTCGTATCCCGCGAACCCTGTCGACGATAAAAGCCGACGGCGCAAGCGTTGCCCCGACAAGGCGAGGGAATTGCGCAGGCCGATGAAGACCGCGCCGGCGCGCCAGCGCTGGTCGCGGTAATACGCATTGGCCACGACATCTCCGCCGGGCGCGTCACCGAGCAGCAGGCGCACGATTTGTTCGCGCTGGACGGCATCGGGAAACTGCCCCACCAAGCCAGGACTGTTGAAATGGGACAGGAAAACCGGGTCTTGATAGACGCTGAACGAATCCGCCGAGGAGGCAATGTCGCGGATGCCGCTGATTTCCCACAAGGCGCGGCGGGTACGGTGGCTGAAACGGAAATCGTAGCCGCCGCCGAACGCACGCCGTTCAGCGAGCAGGGAGACGGTCGTGCGCGGAGTCGGATACCAGTCGAAGCCGCCCCCGCCGAACGCGCCTTCGTCCCTGCTGCCGCCGACGGCGCCGTTGTCGTGGGACTCATACCCGGCCGTGGCGCGCAGACGGAACTGGCGAGCCAGATCAAGGAATACCGTCACCCGCCCCAGATCGCGGCGAAAGGTTTCGAGCGCCGAATCGTAATCGGTCTCGTAACGGGCATATTCGAGGTTCCAGCCGGCGTGGCGGGTCGCCATCCTGTTACCGATCTGTCCGGCCCAAAGTTGCTGGCGCTGCCCGATGAAGCCGTCCAGGTTGCTGTCTAGCCAGTTCGAGCGGTAGCGAATCGCCCCTTCCGCCGCGTTTCCGAGGCGAAATTGCAGCCGGGAACCGAGCGACCATCCGCGAACTTCGTCGTCCCGCGCGATGTTCAGGCTATCGTCCCCGGCGCGCCCGGCGAAGGGCGAGCGGTTGTCGCGGTCGATGGCGGCGCCGAAATCGAGGAAAAAGGTTTCCCGCGCCGCTTCAAGTTCTCCCGCACCGTGCAGGACGCCAAAAGACTGGCTGCGCCCGCCGTCGCGGGCATGACCGACGTTGCGCCACTGCGCATCGAACAGCCCGACAAAACGGCCGCGAGTACTCGAAACCCTGAGGCCCGGCGAAAGTTCGTATATCCAGCCGGAATCTTTCCGGAGCGCGCCGCTGGCTTCGTCCGTCCAGGTCAGGACGGTATCGAGCCGGGGAACGATCCGCAGCCCCTGCCCTTCCCGCGCGTTCCCGTCCGACGGGGAAGAAGCGTCCCCGGACGGCGGCGGCGCCGTTTCCTGGGCACGGACGCGCGCCCCGCCCAGCACCGCGAGCAGAGCCAGCAACAGGCAGACATTGCACGTCCCGACCTTGCCGCGCATCTTCGTTTCCGTCCGTCGCGCTTGCGCCGTGGTGCCTTCAGGTTCTCAGAACCAGCTCTGCGGGATGAACAACACGTCGCCCGGGCGCATCTCGACGTTGGCCGACACGTCGCCGCCCCTGATGAGATCGTCGAGACGCACGCTGTACTGCTTGTTGCCCTCCCTGGTACGCAGGATGGTGGCGCTGTTGCCGCTGGCGAATTCAGTCATGCCGCCGACTTCGATCATCACATCGAGCAGTGTCATCCGTTGCTTGTAGAGCAGGGCCTGGGGCCGGGCCGCTTCGCCGATGACGCGGATCTGCTCGCTGTAAGGCCCGACGAACCGGGTCACGACCACCGTCACCACCGGCTCGTGGATGAAATGGGCCAATTCCTTTTCGATGTCGCGCGCCAGCGTGCTCGCATCCTTGCCCAGGGCCGGCAGATCCTCGACCAGCGGCGCGCTGATCTTGCCATCCGGACGCACCGGCACGGATAAACTCAATTCAGGGTTGCGCCAGACGACGATATCGACCCTGTCGCCAGGGCCGATCACGTAGTTGTTCGATGAATCCGACACCGCGAGCGGCGCGGGGGGATAAGACGAACATCCGCCAACCGTCGCGGCAACCAGCACGGACGCCGCCAACCGCAGGCCCCGGACACGCGCGACCGAAAACAATTTGCTCATACTCACCAAAACCTCCCGCCAAAACAACCGGACAACCGGACAACCGAATCTCCGGGAAAATATAGCGCCGCACACAGCCAACGCCCCGGCCCACACTACCCACCCGGAAAGCAGCAATGAATTCTGCCACACCTCGAAGCCAATATCCCACGCGTTTCCCGGCCGCGCGCCGGGGCTGCCCCGCCCGAAAGCGCGCGCCGGGATAGGCCTTTTGAACCCGATCCGGGCCATACCGACGCAGGAAAACGCGACCATGCCTCTTTCCCGTTGCGACGCAAGCCTTCCCCCGCCCAATGTCGTCTCCATTGCCGGCGTCGATCCGTCCGGCGGCGCGGGCATATATGCCGATCTCAAGACTTTTTCCGCGCTGGGCGCCTATGGCTGTGCCGTCGTCGCCGCGCTCACCGCCCAGAACACCCAGGGCATCACCGGAACACACCTGCCGCCCGTCAAATTCCTGCGCCAGCAGGTCGACACCCTGTTCGCCGACATCGCCATCCACGCGACCAAGATCGGCATGCTGGGCAGCGCCGCCGTGGCCGCCACGGTCGCCGAATGCCTCACCCGCTGGCGGACGGCGAATATCGTCATCGACCCGGTGATGGTGGCCAAGAGCGGCGACATCCTGCTCAACCGCGCCGCGGTCGGCATCATGCGCGAGGCGCTCTTCCCCCTGGCTTTCATCCTCACCCCCAACCTGCCCGAAGCCGGGGAAATCCTCGGCGAGCGCATCGCGGAATCGGCGCGGGAAATGTACGGCATGGTCAAACGCCTGCGCAACCTGCTGCCGCACGACTCGGAACGCTGGGTGCTGCTCAAGGGCGGACACCTGCCCGGCGACAAGCTGGTCGACCTGCTCTCCGACGGCGACCGGGTGATCGAATTGCCCGCCCGCCGCATCGACACATCGAACACCCACGGCACCGGCTGTACCCTGTCTTCCGCCATCGCCGCCCTGCTGCCACAATGCGCCAGCCAGCCGAACCCGGTCGAAACGGCGGTACGCACCGCCCGCGAATACTTGCTGCGCGCCATCGCCGCCGCCAACTCGCTTGCCGTGGGCCACGGGCACGGCCCGGTACATCATTTCCATGCGCTCGCGCGCCCGACTTTTCCCGCTTTCCCCCCGACGACCCCATGAACCGCCCAGAAGAATTCGCCGCCACCGACGCCCGCGTCGACCACGCCGCCATCGCCCCCCTGCCCCGCTCGCGCAAGATCCACGTCCAGGGCTCCCGCCCCGACCTGAAAGTGCCGATGCGGGAAATTGCCCAATCCGACACCCCGACCGCCGACGGCAGCGTGAAAAATCCCCCCATCTTCGTCTACGACTGCTCCGGCCCCTATTCCGACCCACGGGCGAAAATCGACATCCGCGCCGGCCTGCCCGCCCTGCGCGCCGCCTGGATCGAGGAGCGCGGCGACACCGTCCCGCTGCCCGCGCCGACTTCCGCCTACGGCCGTCAGCGCGCCGCCGACCCGGCGCTCGCCGCCCTGCGGTTTCCCGGCCTCGCCCGCCAGCCGCGCCGGGCCGGGGCGGGCATGAACGCCACCCAGATGCACTACGCCAGAAAAGGCATCGTCACTCCCGAAATGGAATTCGTGGCGATCCGGGAAAACCTGAATCGCCGGGCGTATAGCGAAAGCTTGCGAGCCAGTGGCGCGCAGGGAGAAAAACTGGCCGCGCGCCTGACCCGGCAACATGCCGGGGTACATTTCGGCGCGGCGATTCCGCCTGAAACCACCCCGGAATTCGTGCGCGACGAAATCGCCCGTGGGCGCGCCATTCTCCCGGCGAACATCAACCACCCCGAAACCGAGCCGATGATCATCGGCCGCAACTTCCTCACCAAAATCAACGCCAACATCGGCAATTCCGCCCTCTCCTCCTCGATTGCCGAGGAAGTCGACAAAATGACCTGGGCGATCCGCTGGGGCGGCGACACGGTCATGGACTTATCGACCGGCAGGCACATCCATGAAACCCGCGAGTGGATCGTGCGCAATTCCCCGGTGCCCATCGGCACGGTACCCATTTACCAGGCATTGGAAAAAGTCGAGGGCCGCGCCGAAGAACTCACCTGGGAAATCTTCCGCGACACCCTGATCGAACAGGCCGAACAAGGCGTCGATTACTTCACCCTCCACGCCGGCGTCCTCCTGCGCCACATCCCGCTTACCGCGAACCGCCTGACCGGCATCGTCAGCCGGGGCGGCGCCATCATGGCGAAATGGTGTCTCGCGCACCACCGGGAAAATTTCCTGCACACCCATTTCGAGGACATCTGCGAAATCCTGCAAGCCTACGACGTCGCCTTTTCGCTCGGCGACGGCCTGCGGCCCGGCTCGATCCACGACGCCAACGACGAAGCCCAGCTGGCTGAACTCAAGACCCTGGGCGAACTGACCGAGATCGCCTGGCTGCACGACGTGCAAACCATGATCGAAGGCCCCGGCCACGTCCCCCTGCACCGCATCCGCGAGAACATGGAACTGGAGCTGAGCTGGTGCAAGGAAGCGCCGTTCTACACCCTGGGCCCGCTCGTCACCGACATTGCCCCCGGCCACGACCACATTGCCAGCGCCATCGGCGCGGCCCAGATCGGGTGGCATGGCACGGCGATGCTCTGCTACGTCACCCCCAAGGAGCATCTGGGGCTGCCGGACAAGAACGACGTCAAGGCGGGCATCGTCGCCTACAAACTCGCCGCCCACGCCGCCGATCTCGCCAAGGGCCACCCTGGCGCGCAAATCCGCGACAACGCGCTCTCCAAGGCCCGTTACGAATTCCGCTGGGAAGACCAGTTCAACCTCGGCCTCGACCCGGACAAGGCGCGGGAATTCCATGACGAAACCCTCCCCCGCGAAGCCGCCCGGACGGCGCATTTCTGTTCGATGTGCGGGCCGCGTTTCTGCGCGATGAAAATCACCCAGGAAGTGCGGGAATTCGCGGCGGCGCAGGGCGTGGCGGAAGATGAGGCGCTGCGCGCGGGGATG
>JAIRNL010000301.1 GCA_031258035.1 Azoarcus sp.
AATGCGTGCCTCGGCACGGATCGGGAGGAGGCGGCGATGAAGGGATCGGCAGCGGGAAGGATTTTGGCGGCGTGGGTGGTGGCGGGCTGGATGAGCGCGGCGGGGGGGCAGATGTCGCAAGCCAGCCTCGGTGTGGGCGGGCAGCGCATCGAGGTCGAGGTGGCAGCCAGCGATGCGGATCGCCAGATCGGCCTGATGTACCGCGGCAGCCTTCCCGCCGAACGCGGCATGGTGTTCGTTTTCCCGTCCGAGATGCGTATCTGCATGTGGATGAAGAACACGTTGATTCCGCTGTCGGTGGCTTTCATCGACAGCGAGGGACGCATCCTCAACATCGAGGATATGGCGCCGCAAAGCGAGGACAACCACTGCGCGGCGAAACTGGCGCGCTATGCGCTGGAGATGAACCGGGGTTGGTTCGGCAGGCACGGCGTCAAGGCCGGCGATGTGGTGGAAGGGGTGCGCGCGCTGCGGGCGACGGGGCGCTGAGAACGCCGAAATGGCGCCGCTTTCCCGCCCACATCCGGCCATGGCCGCCCTGGGCGGCGGCGATAATGGCGCCATGTCGTTTTGCGTCGGTGCCGTTTCGGGCGCGGACGGTGGGTGGGGCCGAGCGTGGCTGCTGAAGACAGCGATCAAGACAAGACCGAACCGGCATCAGGCCGACGATTGCAGCAGGCCCGCGAGGAGGGCCAGGTTCCGCAGTCGCGGGAGTTGTCGACTTTCCTGGTCACGATGACCGGGGTGCTCTTCTTGTGGTTGCTCGGCGGCTGGATGGGCGAGCGGTTGCTGGGCCTGTTGCGCCGCGCTTTCGCCTTCGATCGCGCCATGGCTTTCGATCAGACCACCATGGGCATGGCGAACTTCCTGCAAGATCTGTTCGGCGGGGCGCTTCTCACCCTGATGCCGCTTTTCCTCGCCCTCATGCTGGCCGCGGTCGCTTCGCCGCTTGCGCTGGGCGGGTTTCTTTTCGCGCCCAAGGTGCTGGGGCTGCGGTTCGGCCGCCTCAATCCGCTGCAAGGCATCAAGCGCATGTTTTCGCTGCACGGCCTTGCCGAGATGTTGAAGGCGATCCTGAAGGCGTCGTTGATCGGCGGCGTGGGCGCGCTGGTGCTGTGGCGCAACCGCGATCATTTGCTGGACTTCCTGAGAGAGCCCCTGGCGCTGGCGATCCCCGACTTCGCGGGGACGGTGATCTGGATCGCGCTCCTGATCGTCTCCAGCCTGGGTTTGCTCGCTTTGTTCGATGTGCCGTTCCAGCTCTGGCAATACCACAAGAATCTGCGGATGACGAAAGAGGAAGTCAAGCGCGAGAACAAGGAACAGGAGGGCGACCCGCAGGTCAAGGGCCGTATCCGCGCCATGCAGCGCGAGCTGGCGCGGCACCGGATGATGGCCGAGGTGCCGAAGGCCGACGTGGTGGTGACCAATCCGACGCATTTCGCCGTGGCGCTCCGCTATGACGTGGAGAGCATGGCCGCCCCCATCGTCGTCGCCAAGGGGCGCGGCGAGCTGGCGCTGAAAATCCGCGATCTCGCGCGCGACAACGGCGTCGCCCTGCTCGAAGCGCCGCCGCTGGCGCGCGCGCTCTACGCGCATTGCGAACTCCAACAGGCTATTCCCGCCGCGCTCTTTACCGCCGTGGCCGAGGTGATGGCCTATGTCTATCAACTCGGCGAGGCGATGGCCGCCGGCAAGCTGCCGCCCGCGCCGCCCGACCATCTGCCGGTGCCCGAGGGATTCGATCCCGGCCCGCCGCCTGGAGAGTAACGCCCGTCATGGCCACCGAAAACTTCCTGAACCTGCGCCGGATATTCAGCACCATGCTGTTGCGTTCGCTGGCGGCGCCGCTTCTCATCATCATGATCCTGGCGATGATGGTGTTGCCGCTGCCGGTGTTCCTGCTCGATGTGTTCTTTACTTTCAACATCGCGGTTTCGGTGATGGTGATGCTGGTGGCGATGTACGCGAGAAAGCCGCTGGAGTTTTCCGCTTTCCCCACGGTGCTGCTCGTGACCACGCTGTTGCGCCTGTCGCTCAATGTCGCCTCGACCCGCATCGTCCTGCTTGCCGGGCATGGCGGCGCGGATTCGGCCGGCAAGGTGATCGAGGCTTTCGGGCAGTTTCTCGTCGGCGGCAATACCGCCGTGGGGATCGTGGTGTTCGTGATTCTCACCGTCATCAATTTCGTGGTCATCACCAAGGGCGCGGGGCGGATCGCCGAAGTGAGCGCGCGGTTTACGCTGGATGCGATGCCCGGCAAGCAGATGGCGATAGATGCCGACCTCAATGCCGGGCTGATCGACGAGAAAACCGCCAGGCAGCGCCGCAAGGAGGTCGCGCAGGAGTCCGACTTCTTCGGGGCCATGGATGGCGCGTCCAAGTTCGTGCGCGGCGATGCCATCGCCGGCATCCTGATCCTGCTCATCAACATCCTCGGCGGGCTTTTCGTCGGCGTCGCGCAGCACGACATGGCGTTTGCCGATGCCGCCCATACTTACACCATCCTCACCATCGGCGACGGTCTGGTGGCGCAGATTCCCTCGCTGATCATTTCGGTGGCCGCCGGCCTCGTGGTATCGAGGGTGGGGGACGACGAGGACATTGGCGCGCAGGTCGTGGGGCAGGTTTTCAGCAACGCGCAGGTGCTCGGCCTGACCGCCGGCATCGTCGGCGTGCTCGGGCTGATTCCGGGCATGCCCAATCTGGTGTTTCTCCTGTTCGCCGCCGCGATCGGGGGGCTGGCCTGGATGCGCGGTCGGCGGCGGGGGGCGCAGGCGCCGCTGCCCGAGGAGGAGGTCGGGGAAGCGCCGCAGGCGGCCGAAGCGCAGGAGGCGAGCTGGAACGATGTCGCCCTGGTCGACATGCTCGGCCTTGAGGTGGGCTATCGCCTGATTCCGATGGTCGACAAGAGCCAGGATGGCGAACTCTTGCGCCGCATCCGCGGCCTGCGCAAGAAGTTTGCGCAGGACGTGGGCTTTCTCGCTTCGCCCGTCCACATCCGCGACAACCTCGAACTCAAGCCCAACGCTTACCGCATTACCCTCAAAGGGGTCGAAATCGGTCTCGGCGAAGCTTTTCCCGGCCAGTTCCTGGCGATCAATCCCGGGCGGGTGAGCGGGCCGCTTGCCGGGCGCGAGACCATCGACCCCGCTTTCGGCCTGCCCGCGTACTGGGTCGAGAACGCCGCCCGCGAGCAGGCGCACGCGCAGGGCTATACCGTGGTCGATGCCAGCACCGTGGTGGCGACGCACCTGAACCATGTCATCCTCAGCCACGCCGCCGATCTCCTGGGGCGCCAGGAGACCCAGGCGCTGCTCGATCACATCGGCCAGGAAGTGCCCAAGCTCGTCGACGATCTCGTGCCCAAGCTGCTGCCGGTATCCACCGTGCAGCGGGTGCTTCAGAACCTGCTTGCCGAGGAGGTCAATATCCGCGACATGCGCACCATTGTCGAAGTGCTGGCCGAATACGCGCCGCGCACGCAGGATGCCGTCGAGCTTACGACGCGGGTACGCGAGGCGCTGGGCCGTGCCATCGTCCAGGGCCTTTTTCCCGGCAACGCCGAAGTGCAGGTCGTGGCCCTCGAACCGGGGCTGGAACGCATCCTGTTGCAGGCGATGGGGGCGGGGGGAGAAGGTGTCATCGAGCCGGGCCTGGCGGATACCCTGTTGCGCCAGACGGCCCAGCTCGCCCAACGCCAGGAAGATGTCGGCCTGCCGCCGGTGCTCCTGGTGCCGACGCCGCTGCGGATGCTGCTTTCCAGGTTCCTGCGCCGCGCCGTGCCCTCGCTGCGGGTCATCGCCAACAGCGAGGTGCCGGAATCGCGCACGATCCGCGTTACCGGCATGGTGGGGCAGGGCGGGTGAGCGTCTCCCCCGTGGCGGCGCGTTTCCTGGACCGGCGTGGAGCGCCCTGCCGCGCCGCCCATCCCGTCCAGGGCGTGGTAGAGGGCGAGGCGTTCCGGGCGAGGTGAATAGGTGTCGGCACTGCCTATTACAGCCGCGGCTTCTACGTGCGGAACCAGTACGACGGTATCGCCAATCCAACGAATCAGTTGCTGGGCACCACGAACGATCCCGGCATTTCCCCGGACAGCGCCTTTCTCGACCACGTGGAAATCCAGCAGGGCGCAGCGGGCCTCTTGACCGGCGCGGGCGAACCCGGCGGCACGATCAATCTGGTGAGGAAGCGTCCCACGGGTGGTCACGGCGCAGACCAAGGCCGCCTTCGCCGCGCTCACCGAAAAGATGCGCTTTTTCAAGAACCGCTATTTCGTCAGCCCGCCCCTGATCGACGCCGACTACATCTCGCTGGGCCTCAAGCCCCGCGACACGAAACCGACCCCCACCCCGTCCCCCACCGCGCAGGCGGAAGCCGACATCACCTATCCCGCCGCGCACACGCTGGAACTGCGTTTGCGCCCGCTCGCCGACACCGCGCCCGATCCGCATCACAGCGATTA
>JAIRNL010000031.1 GCA_031258035.1 Azoarcus sp.
CCGAGCACGAGGCTGTCGATGTCTTCGGCCAGCATGGGGCGCAGGTATTCCTGCGCGGTCAGGCGGGTGACGGGGTGGTCGAACCAGCCTTCTTCGACCAGCGGCACGAAGAGCGGACAGGCCTGCGAATAGACGCGCGCGCCGGGGTCGAGCGCGTGTATGCGCCGCGCGTAGGCGTTGCTGTTGATCGTGGCGGGAGTGCCGATGACGCCGATCCGCCCGCCCGGGGCATTCGCGGCGGCGGCGCGCGCGCCGGCTTCGATGACGTCGATCACCGGAATATCTCCGGCGCGCGCCGTCACGGTCTTCAGGGCCGCGGCGGCCATGGTGTTGCAGGCGACGATCAGCATCTTGACTTCCTGCCGCAGCAGGAAATCGACGATCTGCGCGGTAAAGTGCTCGATGGTCGCCACCGATTTGACGCCATAGGGTACCCGCGCGGTGTCGCCAAAATAGACGATGTTCTCCAGCGGCAGCCGTTCCATCAGGGCGCGAACGACGGTGAGGCCGCCCACGCCGGAATCGAACACGCCGATCGGCCGGTCGTCGCCAGCGGCGCTCAAGCCAGCACCACGGCGGCAAACTTGCGCTTGCCGACCTGCAAGACCACTTTGCCGCCGGCGACGAGCAACAAGTTGCGGTCTTCGATGCGCCCGCCGTCGAGCTTCACCGCGCCTTGCTCGATCATGCGCGCGGCTTCCGAGGCGGTGCCGGTGAGACCGGCTTCCTTGATGACCTTGAACACGGGCATGCCCTCGCCGACCGCGACGCGCACTTCGGGAAGATCGTCGGGGATGGCGTTTTTCTGGAATCTCGCCTCGAAGTCGGCGAGCGCCTCGCCGGCGGCCCGCTCGCCATGGAAGCGGGCGACGAATTCCCGAGCCAGCATCACCTTGACATCGCGCGGGTTGCGGCCGCCCTCGACTTCGGCCCTGAGCGCCGCGATTTCGTCCGAGGATCGCAGCGAGAGCAGCTCAAAATAGCGCCACATCAGGGTATCGGACACCGACATGGTCTTGCCGAAGATTTCCTTCGGCGGCTCGGCGATACCGATGTAGTTGCCGAGCGACTTGGACATCTTGTTCACGCCATCCAGCCCTTCGAGCAGCGGCATCATCAGCGCGCATTGCGGTTCCATGCCGTGCTGCTTTTGCAGTTCGCGCCCCATCAGCAGATTGAAACGCTGGTCGGTGCCGCCCAGTTCGACATCGGCTTTCATCACGACCGAGTCGTAACCCTGGCAGAGCGGGTAAAGGAATTCGTGGATCGAGATCGGCTGCCGGTTCGCATGGCGCCTGGCGAAGTCGTCGCGCTCCAGCATGCGCGCCACGGTCTGCCGGGCGGCGAGGCGGATCATCGCCGCGGCGTCCAGTTCGCTCATCCAGGTCGAGTTGAAACAGATTTCGGTCTTTTCCGGGTCGAGGATCTTGAAAACCTGTTCCCGGTAGGTCGCGGCGTTGGCGAGCACCTGTTCCCGCGTGAGCGGCGGGCGGGTCGCGTTCTTGCCGCTGGGGTCGCCGATCATGCCCGTGAAGTCGCCGATCAGGAACATGACGCGATGGCCGAGTTCCTGAAAATGCCGCAGCTTGTTGAGCACCACGGTATGCCCGAGGTGCAGGTCGGGGGCGGTCGGGTCGAACCCGGCCTTGATCCGCAAGGGCTGACCGCGCCCGAGCTTATCGACCAGTTCGGCCTCGATCAGCAACTCGTCGGCGCCGCGCCGGATCAGGCCGATCGCAGCCTCGATTTCTTCCATAGGTTTCTCCAATAGATCACAGTCGGAATTCCGCTTGCTTGTTAGACTCGCATCGCACTCCCCCAGAGAGCCGAGAGCTTCGATCATGCAGATAAGAAAAACCCGGATTCTAGCCGAATTGCGCTGGCGGCTAGCCGATTTGCGCTGGCATCTTGCCATGCTTCCCAAGCGCTGCACCGGTTTGCCCTGGCATGCCAACAGCCTGTCCAGATGTCTGGCTGAGTTGCGCTGGCACGCGTGTGAATTGCGCTGGTTCATGACAGGGCCGCGCCGCCGCCGGGGCCGCTTGAAGCTGGGCCGGCAACTGGCTGAACTGCCGTGGCGCCTGTTCGACCACAAACGTTTCCTCGTCGCCAGCGGCTTCGCTGGCTTCTCCGTACTCGGCGGCGTCGCCGCCATGGCGGTGGTGGCGCCGGAAGATCCGGTCGAAATGCAGATGGTGATGGAAAGCCTGGCTGTCGCGCCGCAGGAATTACCGGCGCCTGACCTGCCCTTCGTCTATGACGACACTATCGGCCCGAGCGACACCCTCCAGTCCGTCTTCCACCGCCTGGGCATCGCCGATCCGGAGGCGCTGGCTTTCATCCAGAGCACCAAGGAGACGGCGCGCGCCGTGCGCCAGTTGCGCAGCGGAAGTTCGCTGACCGCCCTCGTGGCGCCTTCCGGCCAACTGCTGTCGCTGCGCCTGCCGCTGGCTTCGGGCGAAGGCTATCTCGATGTGGAGCGCAGCGCCCCCGGGCAGCCGCTCCAGGCTTCCCGGACGCCGGACGCCGCAGTGGCGGCGGGCATCGAGATGCGCCATGGCGTCATCAGGCACTCCCTGTTCGCCGCGACCGAGGCGGCCGGCCTGCCCGATAACGTGGCGACCCAGCTGACCAACCTCTTCGGCACCGAGATTGATTTCCACGCCGATCTGCGCCCCGGCGACACGTTCAGCGTGATCTACGAGACCTTCCACGATGACCGCGGCGTTCCGGCCCGGCCCGGCCGCATTCTCGCCGCCGAATTCATCAACCAGGGCCAGCGCCATGCCGTCTTCCGTCACACGACCACCAGCGGCCCGGAATATTACTCCAGCACCGGCCAAAGCCTGCGGAGCGCCTTCCTGCGCTCTCCGCTGGAATTCTCCAAAGTGACTTCCAGCTTCGGTCGCCGCCTGCATCCGGTGCTCGGCCACTGGCGCAACCATCAGGGCGTGGATTTCGGCGCGCCCACCGGCACCCCGGTGCGGGCCACTTCGGATGGCGTGGTCAGTTTCATCGGCGCGCAAGGCGGTTACGGCAACATCGTCGTCCTCAGGCACCGGGGCAAGATCAGCACCGCCTACGCCCACATGAGCGCCTTCGCTCCCGGGCTGCGCGCCGGCGATGCCGTCGAACAAGGTGAAACCATCGGTCGGGTCGGCTCCAGCGGCCGGGTGAGCGGCCCGCATCTGCATTACGAGTTCCGCGTCGATAACGTGGCGCAAAATCCGATGACGGTGGCGCTGCCCGCCACCGAGCCCCTGGCTGGCAAGGAGCTTGCCCACTTTCGTGAAAAGACCCGCCCCCTGCTCATGCAACTGGCTCTGCTCAATTACCGCATTGCCGCCAATGACGAGAGCGCAAACCAGGGACACTGAAACCGGTTCGTCCGGCCATGAAAAGATGAAGGGACGAAAAAACGAAGGGCGCCACCGGCGCCCTTCGTTTTTTCAAGAACCGTTCGCTCAGGCCGAAAACGACGAGCCGCAGCCACAGGTACTGGTCGCGTTCGGATTGCGAATGACGAACTGCGATCCTTCCAGACCTTCGGTGTAGTCGATCTCGGCGCCGACCAGATATTGATAGCTCATCGAATCCACCAGCAAGGTCACGCCCCCCTTTTCCAACTGGGTGTCGTCCTCATTGATGTCCTCGTCGAAAGTAAAGCCGTATTGGAATCCCGCACAACCGCCGCCACTCACGAATACACGCAATTTCAGGGCGGGATTACCTTCCTCTTCGATCAGCTCGCGCACCTTGGCGGCGGCGCTGTCGGTGAAGACCAGGAAATTTGGGGTCTCGGCATTTGTGTTCATCCGTTTTCTCCTCTGCTGTGGGTTTGCCCGACCGGGCATCCGTGATGATGCGCCCACAAACCGGGCGACGTCAAAACAAAACGCCCCGGCGGGCCGCCCCGACCTGGAATCCGAAGCCTCCCCGCAACGAACCGGGAAACTTTCGTTTTTCCGTCATGGGCTGACCGGCAGCATGACCAGGCCGAGGCTTTCTTCCTCGCCGAACATGATGTTCATGTTTTGCACCGCCTGCCCGGCTGCGCCCTTGACGAGGTTGTCGATCACCGACAGCACCACGACCGTGTCGCCGCCCTGCGGCCGATGCACGGCGATACGGCAGTCGTTGGAAGCCCGCACCGAGCGCGTCTCCGGATGACTGCCCGGCGGCATCACATCGACGAAGGTCTCGCCGGCAAAGCGCGCCTCGAAGAGCGCCTGTAAATCGGCTTCACTCACCTCGCGCGTCAGGCGCGCGTAAAGGGTGGCGTGGATACCGCGCACCATCGGCGTCAGGTGCGGCACGAAAGTCAGGCCGATTGCCCGACCGCCGGCCGCGCGGGACAAACCCTGGCTGATCTCCGGCAAATGGCGATGCCCGCCGACGCCATATGCCTTGAAACTGTCGGTTGCCTCCACATACAAGTTCGCCACCGCCGCCTTGCGCCCGGCGCCGGAGACACCCGACTTGGCATCGGCGATCAGGCAATCGAGCGCGACCACGCCCGCCTCGACCAGCGGCAGCAAACCCAGTTGCACCGCGGTCGGGTAACACCCTGGATTAGCCAGCACCCGCGCCTTGCGGATTTCCTCGCGGTTGACTTCCGCAAGCCCGTATACAGCCTCGGCCACCAGCTCGGGCGCGGCGTGGCGCATGCCGTACCATTTTTCCCATTCCGCCACGTCGCGGAGGCGAAAATCGGCGGCGAGGTCGATCACCCGCACGCCAGCCGCCACCAGCGCCGCCGCCTGTTTCATGGCAACGCCGTTGGGCGTGGCGAAAAATACCGCGTCGCACTGTTCGAGCGCGGCATCCTCCGGCGCGACAAAATGCAGATCCACTCGCCGCCGCAAGCTCGGGAACATATCGGAGACCCGTTGCCCGGCCTCGCCCCGCGAGGTGATCGCGGTCAATTTCACTGCCGGATGCCCGGCCAATATCCGCAGCAGCTCGACGCCGGTATAGCCGGTGCCGCCAACGACGCCCACCTTTATCATGATCCGACCGCCCTCCCCGCCCGCCACGAGACAGCGCGCATTATCGCGCAAACAATGAAAAAAGCCGCCCGGAAAGGACGGCTTTGCGTGCGACGATCCACGCGGGCGATCAACGCTTCGAGAACTGCTTGGCGCGACGCGCCTTGTGCAGACCGACCTTCTTGCGTTCGACCTCGCGCGCATCGCGCGTCACGAAACCGGCGGCGCGCAGGCTGGTTTTCAGTTCGGCGTCGTAGTCGATCAGCGCTCGGGTGATGCCATGGCGAACCGCGCCGGCCTGGCCGGATTCACCGCCGCCGACGACATTGACCAGAATGTCGAAACGTTCCGCGTTGCCGGTGAGCGCAAGCGGCTGGCGCACGATCATCCGCCCCGTCTCGCGGGAGAAGAATTCGTCGAGCGGCTTGCCGTTGACGACGATGTTGCCGGTACCCGGCTTGATGAACACGCGGGCGACGGCAGTCTTGCGCCGCCCGATACCGTGGTTGTAAGTGACGGCCATCTGCGGCTCCTCAGATTTCAAGAACTTTCGGCTGTTGCGCGGCATGCGGATGCACGGCGCCCGCGTAGCACTTCAGCTTCTTCAGCATCGCGTAACCCAGCGGCCCCTTCGGCAACATGCCCTTGACAGCTTTTTCCAGCACGCGCGCGGGGAAACGCTGTTGCAGCCTGGCGAAGTTGGTCTCGTAGATGCCACCCGGATAACCGGAATGATGATAGTACTTCTTGTCGAGCGCCTTGTTGCCGGTCACGCGCAGCTTGTCGACGTTGACCACCACGATGTAGTCGCCCGTATCGACGTGCGGGGTATAGATGACCTTGTGCTTACCGCGCAGGCGGCGAGCCACTTCGGCGGCAAGGCGGCCCAGCACCTTGTCCGCGCCATCGATGACGTACCAGTCGCGCTGAACCTCGTGCGGCTTGGCGGAAAACGTTTTCATGGAAAACCTCTGACAATCGGAGCCTGAACTAAGGCCCCAGACGGAAAGCGGGCGATTCTAACACCCCTCCCCGCCCCCTGTCAATCGGATACATCGCGGAAACTGTGGAGAGCAAGCAATCCGCCCGGTTTCATCATGGACGCCCGGGAGACATGGGGAAGCGCTGGCTGAAAATAAACCCATGTCATTTCGCGCGAAGTCGCGGAATGACAGTCAGGGGCGCCTCGCGCCCTTTGTATGTAGTGACACTTCCTGTAGCAGGTTATGTCCGGAATAAATCAGGGCTCCATGGAGATAAAGCGGACAGATCTATTCACCGAAGCGCGAATCCATCACTGCAATTTCAGCGAATAACAACTATTTTGACCGGCGCGGCGACAGTGTCCGCAAACATAGATAGGACAATCCGGGAAGGAGGATGAGATGCCAATCGAAAAATTGACGGCCCAGCAAGTTACTCGCATTTTGCGTCCTGGCAGATACAGTGATGGCGGCGGACTTTATCTGCAAGTCAGCAAAACATTGGTAAAAAGTTGGGTCTTTCGCTTCAAGATCAATGACATGGAACACTATATGGGGCTTGGCCCGCTGCGTCTCGTCGGCCTGAGAAAAGCGCGGGGAAAAGCACGTGAGGCGCGCACGATGCTTACAAAAGGCACCAATCCCCTGCAAGCGCGCCGGAAGCAAAACGCACAAGGTCAACTTACAAGAGGCACCAATCCCCTGCAAGCGCGCCAGAAGCAAAACGTACAAGGTCAAATTCCACTCTGCGGCAATAAGACCTTCGATGAATGCGTCACGGAATATATCGAAAACCACAAAGTGGGCTGGAAAAATCCAAGACACGCCAGCCAGTGGAAAAATTCCCTGACGCGCTATGCGTCGCCCTGTTTTGGGGAGGTCGATGTGCGCGAGATCGACACGGCCCTGGTCTTGCAGGCATTGAAACCCATCTGGACCACGAAAACCGAGACCGCCTCGCGCCTGCGCGAACGCATCGAACGTGTCCTGTCTTTTGCCGCGATCCTCGGCTATCGCGCCGGCGCCAACCCCGCGCGTTGGCAGAAGCATTTGCAAGAGTTGCTGCCGTCCCCGTCGCAGCTGAAAGAAGTCCGTCATCATCCGGCGGTTCCCTACCAGGAAATCGCCGGGTTTTTCAGCCAGTTCGACATGGAAAAAAGACGCGGCGCGCCGGTGCTGGCCTTCACGATCCTCACCGTCGCCAGGACATCCGAAGTCCTGATGGCCCGCTGGGCGGAAATAGATTTCGAGGCGCGCATCTGGACGATTCCGAGCGAACGGATGAAAAGCGCGCGCCAGCATCGCGTTCCCTTGGCCGAGGCGGCGCTGGACATCCTGCGCCGCCAGGCGGGCTTGCATCCTGTCTGGATATTCCCGGGGAGAAAAAAGGACAGCGCGTTCAACGCTTCCATCCTGCGCGACACGCTCAGGCACATGAACCGGGCGGACGTGACCGCGCACGGGTTCCGTTCGAGTTTCCGGGTCTGGGCCGCCGAACGGACGACCTATCCAAAAGAGATCGCCGAACTCGCGCTCGCGCACAGGGTAGGTTCAAAGGTGGAGGCCGCCTACCAGCGCTCCGATCTCTTCGAGCAACGCCGGAACTTGCTACGGGACTGGGCGCGCTGGTGCACCGGTTGCGTCGACCCCCACCCGTAAGACGGCTTCCGTCGCCAAAGGCGTTTGCCGCGAAAAAGCGGTGTTGCAAGGGGTGTTGCAGGGCATTGACAAGGCATTAACAAGGCATTGATTTTGCATCACCCCAGACACGGCGCGCCCTTGAACAGCTCAACCCGGCGAACCACGTTCCACGCTACTGAACAGGGATCATTCGATAAAACCGTCATGGCAGTATGTGTGCGTTGAAGGGGGCGGCGAGCGGTGCAAGCTACTAAGTCGCAGGAGTACAGTCAACAGAAATTTTGCAAGGCTGCAAATTAGCAACATCCGTTAAGTACTTCACACATTCGGGGCTCGGGCAAGAGACCGGGGATCTTGCTGTGAGAGGCGCGGAACCAGAATCGACTGCCCGGGGCGGGGGTCGACGGGGATCGGGATGGGGATCGGGATGGGGATCGGGGCGGGGATCGGCGCGAATTCCGCAACTTCTAGCTTCGTACACTCAATGGCTTACAAACCAAACCCTGCTGCGTAGCGTTCCTCCGGGTTTCGTCATGCGCGGTCGGCGCGCAATTCCCCCGCCCCGTGAAGTGCCTTCCCTGGATGACATGATGAGCCTACCCTTCGACCTGCTGCCTGCCGGGATGCTGGACGATCTGCTGGCGAGCTTTGCCAGCGCCTTCACGCAGAACAACCGGCTGGTCAAGCTCAGGCTGGGCGATGATGATCAGGAATACGACCAGAGGCTCCTGCCCCAGACGGCGGTGGGCGAAGAATCCCTCTCGACGCCGTACCGCCTTGAAGTCACCTGCCTGTCGCCGGACGCCTCGCTCGCGCTCGAACCCCTACTGGGCCAGCCCGCGCAACTGGACATCCTCACGGGCGCGGGCGGCATCGCCAGTACGCTGATGCGCGGGGGCGCACCCAGGAACGTTGTACGCTGCGGCCTCGTCACGCGCGTCGAGGCGCTCCCCGCGGACGGCGGCTTTGCCCAATACCGGCTTACCATCGAACCGCCCTTCGCGCTGCTGCGCCACCGGCACACGAGCCGCGTGTTCCAGGACAT
>JAIRNL010000072.1 GCA_031258035.1 Azoarcus sp.
TCCGGGAAGGCAAAAAGCAAACCCGGCAATCCAAAAAGCGCGTCCGGGAACGCAAAAAAGGAAAACGAGAATAAAGCGAGCGCCAAACCCGACGCCCGTCAAGGCAGCGTCGTTCTTCAGCGCCCGATCCTCGCTCCCGACTTCGCCCGGAAACTCGCCGAATCACGGCAACCGCCCCCCGCCTGGCCCTTTGCGCAATTCATATCCCTTCCGCACAATTGCCCCACCCTCAAACCCGGTCATATTTCACACACGCATACCCCCTTGAAGGAGTTGGCGTACTCGTTCAAACGGCTTGGGCAAGCCTTTGTGATGCGGTGTTGCCTGGGGGCGGGCGGCAAGGGCGGGGCGGGTGGCGGCTCACCCGTTCACCGTCGCAAAGCCGACGGGGCCGCCGCCGAATTCCCGCATGGCGTCGAGTAGCGCGTCCCAGAGGTAGGCGGCGCTGGGGCGGTCGAAGAGGAGGTGGAAGGCGTCGGGTTCCGGTTTGCCGTCGCCAGCGACGATGGCATCGAGCCGGGCGACCGAGGTTTGGGCGATGGCGTCTCCGGCAAAGGCGGCGGGGGAGAGGTCGACGCCGCAGAGTTTGGCCATGACGTCGGCGCGGCGCGGGCCGCCGAGCCAGAACCAGGCGTGGCTGTCTTGTCGGGGGAGGAGGTAGAGGCCGTTTTCGCCGGCCTGGGGGAGTTCGCTTTCGAGGGCGCGGACGCGCGCGCCGCGATCCGCGAAGCTGCCCAGGAGGAGGTATTCGGTCCGCGACAGGCGCAGGAGCGTTTCGCCCGAGGGGGCGCGGGCGAGGCGGTTGGGGGCGTCCGGGATGGGGAGGCTTTCCGCGAGGAGGCGCTGGGCCGCGGTCGGGCCGCGCAGGCCGAGGCGCGGGAGGTTGGTGAGGTCGGCAAGGGCGCATTCGCCAAGGTTTTCGGTTTCTTTGTGGCGATCGACGATGAGGGCGTGCCCGAGGTCGAGAAAGGCCGCGTGGGGATGGATGAGCGGCGCGCGTTCGGGGTGGTTTGCGAGGTTTGCGAGGTTCGCGGTCATGGTCAGAGTTCCTGGCGCTTGTTGTCGGGGTCGTAGAACGGGAGGGCGACGACTTCGGCGAGTAGCCGCCCGCCGGGGGCGCTTTCGCAGCGGATCGGGAGTTGTGTGCCGATGGCGCTTTGCGAGGGGGCGCACCAGGCGAGGCCGATGATTTTTCCCAGGGTGCCGGAGTCGCCGCAGGAGGTGATCGCGCCGGTGATGTGGTTGCGTTCGTCGAGGATGAGTTGGCCTTCGAGGGGAACGGGGCCGCCGCGAGGGAGGGTGAAGCCGACGAGTTTGCGCAGCGGCGGTTGGGCTTCGAGGATCTGGATGGAACGTTTGCCGGTGAAGTAGGGTTTTTTGCGTCCGATGGCCCAGCCCATGCCGGCTTCGGCGGGGTGGGTCATGCCGTCGGTGTCCTGGGTGACGATGACGTGGCCTTTTTCGAGGCGCAGCAGGCGTTGGCTTTCGACGCCGAAGGGGCGGATGCCGAGGGGCGCGCCGGCTTGCATGAGCGCGTCCCAGAGGTGTTCGCCGTAGCGGGCGGGGATGTGGATTTCGTAGCCGAGTTCGCCGACGAAGCCGACGCGGATGAGGCGCGCCGGGATTTCGGCGACGAGGCCGGCGCGCACGGCGAGGTAGGGAAAGCCTTGCGGCGAGAGGTCGAGGTCGCGGCTCACTTTGGCGAGGACTTCGCGCGAGCGCGGGCCGGCGAGGTTGACGGCGGCCCAGGCGGCGCTGACGTTGGCGATGTCGACGTCGAGCCGCCATTGGGCGTTCCATTTGGTGAGGCTGCGATAGACGCGATCGACGCCGCCCGTGGTGGCGGTGAGGTAGAAGTGGTTCTGGCCCAGGCGGCAGCAGACGCCGTCGTCGATGATGACGCCATCTTCGGCGGTCATGAGGGCGTAGCGCGAGCGTCCGATGGGTTGTTTGGCGAATGCGAAGGTGTAGGTGCGTTCCAGGAGTTCGACGGCGTCCGGGCCGCGGATTTCCAGGCCGCCGAGGGTGGAGACGTCGATGAGGCCGACGCCGGTGCGCACGGCGGCGGCTTCTTCCTGGATGAGGCGTTCGCGCGCGGCGGGTTTGCCGTAGTAGGCGGGCCGCAGCCAGGCGCCCGCCGGCATGAATTGGGCGCCCGCTTCGAGGTGGCGCCGGTGCATGGCGCTGTGGCGGTAGGGGGTGAAGGCGCGCCCGGCGATGTGGGCGAGTTTTTCGGGCATGAAGGGGGGGCGGGCGGTGGCGATGCCGGTTTCGGTGAGGGTGCGCCCGGTGGCTTCGGCAACGAGGCGGGCGGCAGCCAGGGCCGATTGGCGGCCTTGCAGCGGCCCCATGCCGAGGGTGGAAAACCGCTTCACGAGTTGGATGTCGCGGTAGCCGTAGCGGGTGGCGTTGGTGATGTCGCGGATTTGGAGGTCTTCGTCGTAGTCGATGAATTCTTTGCCTTTGGGGTGGGGAAAGATGGGCCAGGGGGTGTTGACGGGGGGTTCCGGGGGCGGCGGCGGCGGCGTGGCCGTGTCGGTGTTGCCGCTTTGTAGCGCGGCGGCGGCGCGTTTGCCGGCCGCTTCGCCGTCGGCGAGGGTGTTCGGGAGCGAGAAGAGGCCGTTTACCGAGCCGGCAAGGGTGAGGGTTTCCGGCAGGCCGGTGAGGGCGAAGCGCGCGCGGGTGTCGTCGTAGTGGAGTTTGCCGCCGGCCTGGCAGGGGAGTTGCCAGGCGGGCATGTAGCCGGCGGACATGAGGAGGGTGTCGCAGGCGAGGCGTTCGCCCTGGGGGGCGAGTGTGCCTTTCGGGTGGGGGGGTTCGAGGATGCGGCGCACGTCGATGGCGGCGATCCGCGAGTGCGGGCCGCCGGGGATGGCTTCGTGGATGGCCGCGCCGGGGATGACGCGCACGCCTTTTTGGCTGATGGTCTGGCGGATGGGGGCGGCGTGGGGGTCGTTTTCGGGGCGCATGTCGATGACCGCGGCGACGGGGATGCCCGCTTCGAGGAGGTCGAGCGCGGCGAGGTAGCCGTCGTCGTTGCCGGTGAGGATGGCGGCGCGTTTGCCGGGGGCGACGGCGTGGAGCCGCATGAGGCGCTGCGCGGCGCTGGTGAGGAGGATGCCCGGGAGGTCGTTGTTGCGGAAGATGACGGGTTGGTCGAAGGCGCCGACGGCGAGGATGCATTGCCTGGCGCGCACTTTGTAGAGGCGCGCGCCGCTGATGACGGGGAGGAAGTTGTCGGCGAACCAGGCGTTGCAGGTGGCGTTGGCGAGGCAGCGGATGTTGGGGTGGGCCGCGACTTGTCCGATCAGGGGGCGCGATTTTTCCGCGTCGAGGCCGCTGGCGCCGAAGCGCGCCCAGTTGAGCGAGCCGCCCAGGGTTGTTTCTTGTTCGATGAGGAGGACTTTCGCGCCGGCTTCCGCCGCGGCGAGCGCCGCGGCGAGCCCCGCGGGGCCGCTGCCGATCACGGCCACGTCGGTGAAGAGGTAGGCTTTGTCGTGGTAGCGCGGGCGGAAGTCGAGGTCGAGTTGGCCGAGGCCCGCTTTTTTGCGGATGAAGGGTTCCCAGTGTTTCCAGATGCCCCGGGGTTTGAAGAAGGCGCGGTAGTAGAAGCCGACGGGCATGAGGCGCGAGAAGTGGTTGAGGATCGCGTCGCGGTCGCGGTCGAGCGAGCCGTTGTAGTTCTGGCCGGTGACGAGGAGGCCGGGGCTGGCGGGGTGGAGGTCAGCCAGGATGTTGGCTTCTTCCGGTAGTTGCACGAGGGTGTTGGCGTCTTGCCCGGCCAGGCTGAGCGGGCCGCGGGGGCGGTGGTATTTGAATGAGCGCGACAGGAGCCAGTGTCCGTTGGCAAGGAGGGCGCTGGCGATGGTGTCGCCGAGGAGTCCGTCGATTGTCCGGCCTTCAAAGGAGAAGCGCACGGGTTGGGCGCGGTCGATCAGCTTGCCCCAGGGGGCGGGCAGGCGGGCGGGAGGAAGCGGGGGGGCGTTCATGCCGGGTTCTCCTGGCTGGGTGTCGTCTGGGGCGGGGCGAAATCAATGCGGGTCTTGAAGATTTCGCCGGGGTCGAGGGTGCGCAGAATGGTGTCGGTCACGGTGTCGCGCTCGGCGATGAACCAGTAGCTGGAGGCGTTGTGCAGCCACCATTCCCGCACGATGCCGGCGGGGTTCGTTTTGTTGAAGACGTGGTCGGCCCATTCGGCGTCGGTGCAGGCGAGCGGGTCGGGCATGGGGGTGAGTTCGCCGCCGTAGGTGAATTCGGTGATGTTGCGCGGGCCGTTCAGGGGGCAGGGCATGAGTTTCATGGGGGTTTCCTTTCCGGTGTCGGTGGCTGGCTTCGGTGGCCGGCGTCAGTGGCTGACGTCAGTGGCCGGCGTCAGTGGCCGGCGTCAGTGGCTGGCCGCCGTCGCGCCCATTTCGTTGATCTGGTGGAAGCGCGAGAAGCGATCCAGGCTGAAGGGGCGGATGAGTTCGGGGACTTTGCCGCCGCTGGCGATGAGTTCGGCCATGGTCAGGCCGCAGATGGGGGTGGCCTTGAAGCCGTAGGTGCCCCAGCCGGCGTCGAGGTAGTAGTTGTCGATGGGCGAGAGGCCCATGATGGGGCTGTAGTCGGGGGTCATGTCGGTGATGCCCGCCCATTGCCGCATCAGTTTGGCGTTGGCGAGGAAGGGGAACATTTCGAGGGCGTGGGCGAGGAGTCCTTCTTTCAGGTCGATGGTCGCGCGCGAGCTGTAGAGGGGGTAAGGGTCGGAGCCGCCGCCGATCAGGATTTCGCCGCGCCCGGTCTGCTGGATGTAGCAGTGGAGCGCGGAGGAGCTGACGAGCGGGGTGAGGAAGGGTTTCACCGGTTGCGTCACCATCGCCTGGAGCGGGTAGGTGTGGATCGGGGCGCGGATGCCGAGTTTGTTCAGGAGGATGGCGCTTGCGCCGGCGACGGCCTGGACGACGCAGCCGCATTTGATCGTGCCGCGATTGGTCTTGATGGCGGTGACGCGGTTTTTTTCGACGAGGAAGTCTTCCGCTTCGGTCAGGGGGTGGAAATCGACGCCGCGCGCGACGGCGCCGCGCGCATAGCCCCAGGCGACGGCGTCGTGGCGGGCTGTCGCGCCGTCGATGTGCCAGAGGCCCGCCAGTACGGGCTGGTGGGGGGTGTCGAGGTTCAGGCGCGGCACGAGTTCCTTGATTTGCTGGCGGTCGAGCATCTCGGAGCGCGCGCCGAGGTGGCGGTTGACTTCGGCGCGCTGGCGGAAGGCGCGCACCGCGCCGTCGGTGTGGGCCAGGGTGAGTTGGCCGCGTTCCGAATACATGATGTTGAAGTCGAATTCGTTGGAGAGGCCGCGGAAGAGTTCGACCGAGGCGATGTAGAACTTGACGCTTTCGGGCGTCAGGTAGTTGGAGCGGATGACCGCTGTGTTGCGGGCCGTGTTGCCGCCGCCGAGGTAGCCTTTTTCCAGGATGGCGACGTTGGTGATGCCGTGGCGTTTAGCCAGGTAGTAGGCGGTGGCCACGCCGTGGCCGCCGCCGCCGATGATGACTACGTCGTAGGCGTCCCGCAGCGGCGGCGGCGGGGGGAAGTCCGGCACGATGCGGGGCTCGGACGACAGACCGTAACGGAGAAGGGAGAACGGCATGATGATGCTCCTGTCAGTCGATGGGGCGCCGCGCGCGGGCCGCGCTCATTTGAAGACCACGGTGCGGGCGTCGTTGAGAAAGACGCGGTGTTGCAGGTGGTAGCGCACCGCTTTGGAAAGCGCCACGGTTTCGGTGTCGCGCCCGACCGCCACCAGGTCGTCGGGGGAATAGGCGTGGTCGACGCGCTGTACTTCTTGTTCGATGATCGGGCCTTCGTCGAGGTCGGAGGTCACGTAGTGCGCGGTCGCGCCGATCAGCTTCACGCCGCGTTCGTAGGCCTGGTGGTAGGGCCTGGCGCCCTTGAAGCCGGGCAGGAAGGAATGGTGGATGTTGATGGCGCGGCCCGAGAGCGCCCCGCACAGGTCGTCGGAGAGGATCTGCATGTAGCGGGCGAGCACGATGAGTTCCGTGCCGGTCTCTTCGACGATCTTCAGGAGTTCTTTTTCTTGCGCGGCCTTGTTTTCTTTCGTCACCGGGAGGTAGACGAAGCGGATGCCCTCGCGCTCGGCCATCGGGCGCAGATCGAGGTGGTTGGAGACGACGGCGGCGATCTCCATGTCCAGTTCGCCCTTGTGGAAGCGGTAGAGCAGGTCGGAGAGGCAGTGGTCATATTTGCTCACCATGATGAGGACGCGCATCGGACGGCGGGAACTGTACAGGTCCCATTGCATCCGGAACCGCTCCGCCACGGCGGCGAATTCGCGCCGCAGCGCCGCCTCGTCGCCCGTTCCGGCGGCGAAGTGGAACACCGCGCGCATGAAGAAGCGGCGGCTTTCCTCGTCGTCGAACTGCGACATCTCGCTGATGTAGTAGCCGCGTTCAGCCAGGAAGGACGTTACCGCCGCGACGATGCCGGTCGTCGCCGGGCAGGTGATCTTGACGATGAAGTTTTCCCGTTCATTCGGGGCGGCGGGGTGTTTCGGGTGCGGCATGAGAGGGGCTCCTTGTTCGTATGGGGAAAAATATCGCGCTCATGAATCTTGATACGAGTATATGTACAGTTTGGACGAACAGTGGTTTGTATATGAAGTTTTTTTGCAAAAAGTTTCGGGGCCGTCAAAATGCGCCGTCCGGTGGCGCATATCTGGGATGTGTGCGGCAATCGCCTGCCGGCTTCCCGCCGGCGGGCGATTGCCGCGGGGGTCAGAGGTTGTAGCCGGTTTCGCGGTGCTCCGCCTTGTCGAGACCCATCGCTTCCGCTTCCGGATCGACGCGCAGTCCGAGCGTCCGGTCGATGGCTTTCAGGATGAGCAGGCTCACGGTGAAGCTGTAGGCGATGGTAAAGACCACGCTCTTGAACTGTGCCCAGACCTGCGTGGCGATGTCGATTTCCTTCGCGCCGCCCAGCGCCGTGGAGGCGAAGACGCCGGTGAGGATCGCCCCCACCATGCCGCCGACGCCATGCAGGCCGAAGACATCCAGCGTGTCGTCGTAGCCGAATCTGCGCTTCACGATGGCGACGAAGTAGAAGCAGACCGCGCCGGAGACGATGCCGATGATGAGCGCGCCGACCGCGCCGACGTAGGCGCAGCCGGGCGTGACGCCGACGAGGCCGGCCAGCGCGCCGGATGCGATGCCGAGCGCGCTGGGGCGACCGTTGCGGAGCCACTCCACGGTCATCCAGCCGAGCGCGCCGGTGCAGGCGGCAAGTTGTGTGTTCATGAGCGCCATGCCGGTGTCGCCGTTGACCGCCACGGCCGAACCCGCGTTGAAGCCGAACCAGCCGATCCAGACGAAACCGGCCCCCGCGAGGCAAAGCCCCAGGTTGTGCGGCGGCATCGAGTGCTCTGGGTAGCCATGACGCCTGCCGACGACGATGCAGGCGGTGAGCGCGGCAATGCCGGAGTTGATGTGCACGGCGGTGCCGCCCGCGAAGTCGAGCGCCCCCCAGTTGGCCATCAGCGAGCCCGGCCCGCCCCAGACCATGTGCGCCATTGGCGCATAAACGAGCGAGAACCAGAGCGCCAGGAAGAGGATGGCGGCGCTGAATTTGATCCGTTCGGCGAACGCGCCCGAGACGATGGCCGGGGTGATGATGGCGAAGGAGAGCTGGAAGGTGACGAAGACGCTCGTCGGCATGCCGAGCGTGATGCTGTCGTTTTTCACGTCCAGCAGGAGGAGCGAGGCGAGGCCGCCGACGAAGCTGTGGAGGTTGTATTCGTCCGCGACCATGCCCGTGGCGTCGGTGACGATGCTGTAGCCGAAGATGACCCACAGGATGGCGATCAGCCCCGCGCCCGCGAAGAATTGCGAAAAGACCGAGAGCAGGTTGGTCGAGCGCAGCATGCCGGCGTAGAACATGGCCAGGCCGGGAATGCACATCATGATGACCAGCGCGGCGGCGGTCATCATCCAGGCCGAGGTGCCGGTATCCAGCGTCTCTTGCGCGAGCGCCGGGGAGGCGGCGAAGCACAACAGGAACGGCAGCAGGAACGTCGGCAGGCGCGACGCCTTGCGCGGAGAGTCGGGAGCTTTCATGTCATTTCCTTATCGTGGCTGGGGGAGACCGCGTGCGGGCGGGAGGGTCGCGCTTCCTGACGCAAGCCGTATGCCACCTCCCCTGCCCTGCCCGGAAACGGCGCGGCGGCGGCGGTTTGCCGCGTGCTCCGGGATCGCGGGCGCTTGCCGCGGCGCGGCGCCTTTCCGCACCAAAGCGGTGCGGAAAGGCGTCGCGCCGGCCATGAATGGTGCAGCCTGGGTGACAGGGATTTTTTTACGAATCGCGCGGCGCGGGATTATGTTGAAATTTCGCGGGCAGGAAAATGGCGCGCGCCGTCGAGGCGAATTCAGATGCAAATAAATCGTTCGATGGTGAAACAGGCTTTGGGCGCATGCGCCGGCAAGGCCGTCCGCGCGCGGCCCGGCTTTATCCGCGCGAGCGGATTTCGCGCTCGGTCTGGTAGATGTAGCGTTGTATCTGGTTGGCGGCGTGGGTGGGCAGGGAAACGAAGCTGCAACCGAGGCGCACGACTTCCCTGCCGTCGCCGAGGATGCGGCGACCGTGATAGCGGATTTCGAGACTGATGCCGACGGGATCGCCGGGCAGCTTCAGGCGGCAGCCGTCGATTATTTCGCCCACGGTCGGCGGGGTTTTGCTGGCCGGGACTTCCATCGACAGGCCGCTGGCGCTGATGTCGATCACCGGCGCCTCGATCGTCCGCAACGGGGTTTCCGGTTCGCCGGGGCCCTCTCCCCGCGCGGGCAGGATGCATTTCAAGTTGTGGGAAAGCGGGACTTGCAGACGGAAGGCGTCGCGCCGTTGCAGGCGCAGGATTTCCGTGGGAATGGGCGCGGCAAGCGCGGTATGGCCGTCGAGCTGCATTTCGGCGATGCCGGATACCCGGAACTGGATGCGGATCCTGTCCAGTTGGGTGACGCACAACAGGCGTTCGGCTTCCAGGGCGCGGTGGTGGATGATTTCGCTCGGGCTGGCATCGAGAAAGAGCCATTCCTCGTCATCGGAAAGCGTGAGGACGACGCTGAGAAAGGAGAGCCCGCCAGGGAGCAGATGCACGCTGATGAGCGCGCGGGCGGTGATCAATTCCTGCAATAGCTGGCGGATCTGTTGGCGACCGCGCAGCAGGTAATGGTCCAGGTCATCTCCCTGCAGGGGCGCGATGGGCTGCTCACTGTATCCATCATCATTGATTTGATCTGGCATGCCGTTCAGTTCTTCAAGGTCTTTCAATTCGGTAAATACTCTATGAGTGACAAAATGAACCTGCCCTTTATACATCACGGCGGCGATGGCTGTCGCTCTCTTATTTGCCCGGCGAGGACATCGAGCTCGGGCGGCGGCAAGTCCGCGCCTGCCTCGATGCGGTAGAGCCAGGCCAGCAGCTCGGCGATCACGGTATAGAGTTGCGGCGGAATGTGTTCGTCGAGGTCGACCTGCATCAGCAGGGAAACAAGCTCGGGCGATTCGTGCACGTAGACGCCGGCTTCGCGGGCGCGTTCAATGATCTCCCGCGCGAGCAGGCCACGGCCCTTGGCGACGACCGTCGGGGCGCTGTTGCCGGCGGCATAGGTGAGGGCGACGGCTTCGTCGCGCGGGGTGAATTCGTCAGCGCCCACCGCGGCGCTCCACGACCATGCCGGTGAGCGGCACGCCCGCCGCCTCCAGCGCCCCGGCCAGTTCGTCGCGGCGTCGTTCGAGGCTGGCCGCGATGGCTTCATCATCGACGTCCAGACGCAGGGCGACGCCGTTCGCGCCCAGATGCACGCTGGCTTCGATGCCGCCGAGACGCGGCAGCGTCAGGCGCAGGGTGGTATGCCATTGCCCGCCGGCTTCTTCGCCATCCGCGTGGCCGCCGCCGCGCGGGTCTTCGATGATCCACTCGAATGGCTGCCCCGGCCACGCCATGCCGTGCCAGACGTATTGCTGGTTGGCCAGGGCTTCGAGTTGCTGGTGCACGATGGGCAGCAGGCGCTCGGCGATCGGGCCGCCGCGCGGGTCGTTCCCGGTGGCCTGGCTGGCGACGCCGGCGATGCGGGCGATGGGTTCTTCGCGGCGCGCGAGCGCCTGGGCGGCGGCATTGGCCGTGGCGGTCGCGCCGCCCGGCGTCGGGGCGGAAGAGGCCGCGCCGGCATGGGCGGAGGCGGACGCCGGGGTCGCGGGGGCGTTGCCTGGCGGCGTCTGTCCGGGAAGCTGTTGCGCCATGCCCCTGGCTTGTGGTTCGCGCGCCAGCGTGGCGAGGTCGATTTTCCCGGCCAGCCATTGCGACAGGTGCGATTCGTAGAACAGGCCGCTTTGCGCCAACGCCTGGCGCAACATGGGCGCGAGTTGGACAGCCGCGGCGATCTGTGAGCCGGAAGCGGCCTGTACGCCGGAAGTGATCTGCGCGCCGGAAGCGGCCTGCGCGCCGGAAGCGATCTGTGAGCCAGCCGCGGCTTGCGCGCTGGCTGTGGTCTGGGCGTTTGCGCCCGCCATGGTGGGCGGCGCGTTGAGGAAGGGGCGATCGCCAGCCAGCGTCGCGGGTCTGGCTGCTGGCTGGCCGGTGAGCAGAAAGCTGATCAATTGGCCGGTCGGACTCAGGCTGGAACGGGCCGAACCGGCGAGCGCCGCGCCCTCGGTACCAGCCAGCCGCGACAGCACCATCTTGGGCGTGACGCCGGTGGCGATCAGTTCGAGGGTGTCCCCCGGCTGGGCCGAGGCGTTGAGCGCCAGGGTGACTTGTTGTCCCGCGACCAGGGCACGGAAAGTGCCGTCCGGCAGCGTGCGTTGCAGGGTGGCGAGAAAACGCTGCCCCGGTACCAGATCCTGCAACTGGGTCTGGATTTCGCGGGCGCGCTGCAAGCCAGCCACTGGCTGCGAGGTTTCAAAAAGACTGGCTTCGTGCAAAAAGCGTAGACGGGCGGCAAGATCCGAGGGAATCATGCTGTGACGCTCCCGGCCTCATTTCATGCCGATCACCCGGGGGCGTCGGCGCCGTCGCCGTAGGCGGCGCGCACGGCGCGGCTCTTGACTTCGGCGGTCAGTTGCTGGCGCGCCTGTTCGCGCGCCGGCTCGATGTAACCGCGAATCTCGCGGTCGAGAATCTGGATACGGATGAGCAGTTCAGCCAGCGCCTTTATTTCTCCCGCTTCCGGGGGGCCCGTTTCCGCGGGCCCCTGGCTTCGGGCCGAGGCCGCGTCGCGGATCGCCGCGGCCTGGCGCTCGATTTCAGCCAGGCGCTCCCAATCGCGCGCGCGCGCCATTTCGAGCATGGATTCGTACAGAGCCAGGAGGGCGCGACCTTCTTGCAGACTCAGGAGGCGCGTCCCCGTTTTTTGTGCCGGTGTGATCATCGCTCGTTTCCCTCTCCTGTCTTGTGCATCCTACACCCTGAATCTGCCGATTCCGGTGCGTGATTCAATGACATCCCCGCTACGGCTAGCGTAACGGGCCCTTACGGCGGAACTTTAGGGCGCATCTCCGGCCCGCGGCCATTTCGTCGTCCCTGCCCGGGGCGCCGCCCGTCACGGCGCCGCGGAGACGATATTATGGAATCGCCATTGTCCGTGGCGGCGGTCGTCGAAGTAGCGCCGCAAAGTCAGTGTGGTGGTGCGGAAGGCGATCTGGCTCCAGGGCACATCGGCCTCGGCGAACAGCGCGGTTTCGAGCGATTCGTCGCCAGGGTGGAAGTCGGCGTCGAGCAGGCGGGCAAGGTAAAAAATATGTACCTGGTCGATATGCGGCAAGTCGATGAGGGTGAACATTTCACCCAGCGCGATTTTTGCGCAGGCTTCTTCCTGGGTCTCGCGGATGGCGGCCTCGGCGGTCGTCTCGCGGTTCTCCATGAAGCCGGCGGGTAACGTCCACTTGTCGCGGCGCGGCTCGATTGCGCGCCGGCACAACAATATTTTTTCTTCCCATGCCGCGATGGCGCCGACGACCAATTTGGGATTCTGGTAATGAACCGCGCCGCAGTTCACGCAGACATGGCGCGGTCGCGTGTCGCCGGGCGGGATGCGCGACAGGACGGGCGCGCCGCATTCTGAACAGTAATTCATCGGTGAAGACTGGCTCCCGGTTGGAAATCGCCGTCCCGGATGCGGCGCAACGTGACAAACCGCGCCGTCGGAAGAGCCGGTGTGCGCGGTTTGCTATCATCGCACGATGAACGCCGATCTGCATTGCCATTCCGCCATCTCCGACGGTTGCCTCGAACCCGCCGCGCTGGCGCGCCGCGCCCACGCCCACGGCGTCGACCTGCTGGCCCTGACCGACCACGACGAACTGGGCGGCGTGGCCGAGGCGGCGCGGGAGGCGGCGCGGCTGGGCATGCGTTTCGTGGCCGGTGTCGAGATTTCCGTATCGTATGGGGAGGATACGACCGTCCACATCGTCGGACTCGGGGTCGACCCGCTCGATCCGACGCTGTGCGCGGGACTGGCTCGTGTGCGCGGCGGACGCGACGGGCGGGCGCGCCGGATCGCGGCGGAACTCGACCGGATCGGGTTGCGCGATACCCTGGCTGGCGCGCGCCGCTTTGCGCGCAATCCGGCAATGATCGGGCGCGCCCACTTCGCCCGCCATCTCGTCGCCAGCGGCGCGATGCCCGACGTCAACGCGGTTTTCGATCATTACCTCGCGCGCGGCAAACCCGGCTTCGTCTCGCACCGCTGGGCAGGTCTCGAAGAGGCGGTGGGCTGGATTCGCGGCGCGGGCGGCATCGCCGTGATCGCGCATCCGGCGCGCTATCACCGCTTGTCGACGGCCGCGTTCAACCGCTTCGTCGATGAGTTCATCGCCGCTGGCGGCGAGGCGGTCGAGGTCGTGGCGGGGGCGCACACGCAGGCGGACATGCTGCGTTTCGCCACGCTTGCCCGTCGGCGCGGGCTGCTGGCTTCGCGCGGTTCGGATTTCCATGGCGAAGCCGAAAGCGCGGTCGAGATCGGGCGCTGCAATCCGTTGCCGCCCGATCTCGTGCCGGTATGGTCGCGGCTGCCCTGATCGCCCGCGCTCTTGTCATCGACGGTTTCTTGCAATGGCCCAGTTTTTTTCCCTGCATCCCGACTCGCCCCAGCCCCGGCTGATCCGCCAGGCCGCCGGCATCGTCCGCAACGGCGGCCTGATCGTCTTTCCGACCGATTCCGCTTATGCGCTGGGCGGCCATCTCGGCGATGCGCCACTGCTCGATCGCATCCGCCGCCTGCGCGGCGTGGATGAACGCCACCATTTCACCCTGCTGTGCCGCGACCTCTCCGAGATCGCCACTTTCGCCCGGGTGGACAATGCGCAATACCGGCTGCTCAAGGCCGCCACGCCCGGCCCCTACACGTTCATCCTCGAAGGCACGCGCGAATTGCCGCGCCGCCTGCTCCACCCCAGGCGGAAGACCATCGGCATCAGGGTGCCCGAGCATCCGGTGGTCGCGGCGCTGCTCGCGGAACTGGGCGAACCGCTGCTTTCTTCGACCCTGCTCTTGCCGGGCGAGGAAATGCCGCTCACCGACGCCGGGGAAATCCGCGAGCGGCTGGAGAAGGAAATCGACCTGGTGATCGAAGCCGGCGCATGCCGGCCCGAGGCAACCACGGTGGTCGACCTCTCCGGCGGCGCGCCGAAGCTGGTGCGGGCGGGGCGCGGGCGTCTCGAACCTTTTGGCCTGAGCATGGATTGAGGATGCGATGTCTCCGGAAATACTGATCTGGGCCTTGCCGGTGCTGCTGGCCATTACCGTGCATGAGGCGGCGCACGGTTATGTGGCGCGCCTGTTCGGCGACCCGACCGCCGCGCAGGCCGGGCGCATCACGCTCAACCCGCTGCGCCACATCGACCCGATCGGGACGATTGCCGTGCCCCTGAGCCTTTATCTGTTCTCGAAAGGCATGGGCGAAGGCATCCTGTTCGGCTGGGCCAAGCCGGTGCCGGTGAATTTCAACCGCTTGCGCCATCCCAAGGCCGACATGCTGTGGGTGGCCGCCGCCGGGCCGCTCTCGAATCTGCTCATGGCGCTGGGCTGGGGGCTTCTGGCGGCGCTGCTGCCCGGGGGCGGACTGGGCGACTACTCTTACGGCATCGCGCTGATGGCGCGCGTCGGGGTCTCCATCAATGGGGTGCTGTTCTTTCTCAACCTGTTGCCAATTCCGCCGCTCGACGGCGGTCGCATCGCGGTCAGCCTGCTGCCCGACCGTCTGGCGCGAAAATACGCCCGCATCGAGCCGTATGGCTTCCTGATCCTGCTCGCGCTGCTGGCGACGGGGCTGCTCGGCGTCATCCTCGAGCCGTTGCTGGCTGGTTTCATGGCGTTGTTGATGGGCGTTTTCGGAAATTGAGGCCGCAATGACGAAGCGCGCGGAAGCCGTGGCGGAACAACAGGCCGCGTTGTCGTTCGCCTCCGGAGAGGGCGCGGAAAATGCGCTCGCCCGCCTGTACGGCGAGCCGATGCTCGAATTGCCCAAGGATCTGTACATTCCGCCCGACGCGCTGCGGGTGTTCCTCGAAGCCTTCGAGGGGCCGCTCGACCTGCTGCTGTATCTCATCCGCCGCGCCAACATCGACGTGCTCGATATTCCGATGGCCCCGCTCACCGTGCAATATCTCGAATACGTCGAGGCCATGCGCGCGACCAACCTGGAACTGGCCGCGGAATACCTGCTGATGGCGGCGATGCTGCTCGAAATCAAGTCGCGCATGTTGTTGCCTCGTCCGCCGCGCGAAACGGCGGTGGAGATCGACCCGCGCGCCGAACTGGTGCGGCGTCTGCTCGAATACGAGCAAACCAAACTCGCGGCGGCGCGCATCGACGCCCTGCCGAGGGCGGGGCGCGACTTCGAGCGGGTCAGCGTGTTCGTGGCGGAAAAGATCATCGAGCGCATGCCGGAAGTGAGCCTGCACGATCTGCAACTGGCCTGGCTGCGGCTGATGAAGCGGGCGCGGCTCGTGCAACATCACCATGTCGGGCGCGAAGAATTGTCGGTGCGCGAACACATGACGATCATCCTGCGCAAATTGCATGGCGGCGTCTTCGTCGTTTTCGATACCCTGTTCGATGTGGAAAAAGGCGCGGCGGGGCTGGTGGTGAGTTTTCTCGCCGTGCTCGAACTGGTCAAGGAAGCCATGGTGGTCGTCACCCAGAACGAGGCGTTCGCGCCGATTTACGTGAAGCTGGCTGATGAACAAAGCTGAAAAACGCAACGAGGCGCGAGAGCGGGAGCGCGCGCCGGAAAACGCCCCGGATATCGCGGCAAAGACGCCAGGGGAGGAGGAAGGCGATGCCGTTCCCGTGGGCGCGCCGTTGCGCCTTGCCGCCCCCGAGGACTACAAGCGCGTCATCGAGGCCGCGCTGCTGGCCAGTCCCGCGCCGCTGACCGTTACCGCCCTGCGCCTGCTGTTCGAGCAGGAACCGGGCGGCGATCTCGTGCGCCGCCTGCTCGACGAACTGCGCGCCGACTGGGATGCCGCCGGGCGCGGCGTCGCGCTGGCTCAGACAGCCAGCGGCTGGCGTTTCCAGACGCGGCCCGAATACCAGGTCTACCTGGATCGCCTGAAGAACGAAAAACCGCCGCGTTATTCGCGCGCGGTCATGGAAACGCTGGCTATCGTGGCGTATCGCCAGCCGGTGACGCGGGGCGACATCGAAGATATCCGCGGCGTCGCCGTCTCGCCCGGCGTCCTCAAGACGCTGGAGTCGCGCGGCTGGATCGACGTCGTCGGCCACCGCGACACGCCTGGCCGTCCGGCGCTTTTCGCCACCACCAAACGTTTTCTCGATGACATGGGCTTGCGCGGTCTTGCCGAATTGCCGGCGCTGCCCGAAATTGAAAGGATGATGGATCTTGTCGACACCGCGAACGTCGAAGCGAACGCCGCTGCGCCAGCCGAATGAAGACTCCCGCCGCACCCGGCGCCGCATCGCGCGCCGGGGCGAGAGCGGGGAAGAAGAACCCGCGCCCCCCCTCGCCGGCCCGCCCGCGCCGCGCCCGCCCCGTCCCGGCGGGGAGCGTCCCGGCGACGAACCCGAGCGCCTGCAAAAAGTGCTCGCCCGCGCCGGCCTCGCCTCGCGCCGCCAGATCGAGGAATGGGTGGAGGAAGGCCGCATCCTGATCAATGACCAGCCAGCCGGGCCGGGGCAGAAAGTCGGCCCCGGCGATCGCGTCAAGCTCAACGGACGTCTGGTGCCGTTGCGTTTCGGGACGCGCGCGCCCCGCGTGCTGCTCTACCACAAGCCCGAAGGCGAAATCGTCTCCCGTCACGACCCCGAAGGCCGTCCTACCGTATTCGAGCGCCTGCCGACGCTGCGCCGGGGGCGCTGGCTGGCTATAGGGCGGCTCGATTTCAACACCTCCGGCCTCTTGCTGTTTACCGACGACGGCGGACTCGCCAACCGCCTGATGCACCCCCGCTACGAACTCGACCGGGAGTACGCGGTCAGGCTGCTCGGCGAACTCTCCGACGAGCAGATCCAGAGTCTTACCGAGGGCATCGCGCTCGAAGACGGCATCGCCCGCTTCAACACGCTGCGGCGCGAGGGCGGCGAAGGCGTCAACCACTGGTATCGCGTCACGCTCTCGGAAGGGCGCAACCGCGAAGTCCGCCGCCTGTTCGAGGCCGTCGGCCTTACCGTGAGCCGGCTGATGCGGGTGCGTTACGGCCCGGTCGAATTGCCGCCCCGTCTCAAGCGCGGCATGTGGATGGAACTACCGGAAGCGGAAGCCTGCCGCCTCGCGGGGAAGCCTGCGCCGCAAGGCAAGGGACGCGACCGCGAACGGCCACCGAAATTGCGGCGAACCGTGGCAAGGCGGTAAGGTTTTTGTGCCCGTGACCGTCATCGCGCCGTGGCTCGCACGCATTCGCGTACCAGAGCGGGGCCGCGATAGATCATTCCGGTCATCACCTGCACCAGCATCGCGCCGGCATCGAGCTTGGCGCGGGCGGTCGCGCCGTCGAACACGCCACCGGAGGCGATGACCGGCAACTCTCCAGCCAGCGCCTGCACGAGTTGGCGCAGCACGGCGGTCGAGATTTCAAAAAGTGGCGCGCCGGACAGGCCGCCTTTCTGTTCGGCATGGCGCAGCCCCGCCACTTTGTCGCGCGCGAGCGTGGTATTGGCGGCGATTGCGGCGTCGATGTGGTGGCGACGCAGCGCATCGGCGATGGCCGCGATGCCGTCTGGATCGAGATCGGGGGCGATCTTCAAAGCCAGCGGCACGTAGCGGCCATGCCGGTCGGCAAGGCGGGCCTGCGCTGCCTTGAGTCGCCCGAGCAGGCTGTCGAGTTCGCAAGCGCCTTGCAACTGGCGCAGGTCTTTCGTGTTGGGCGACGAAATGTTGATCGCCACGTAGCTTGCCAGCGCATACACCTTTTCGAGCGCGGCGAGGTAATCGTCGGCGGCGCGCTCGATGGGCGTGTCGAAGTTCTTGCCGATATTGATGCCGAGGATGCCTTTGTATTTAGCCGCGCGCACGTTGGCGACGAGGGCATCGACGCCGTGGTTGTTGAATCCCATGCGGTTGATGACGGCACGCGCCGCCGGCAGCCGGAACAGGCGCGGACGCGGGTTGCCCGGCTGCGGGCGCGGCGTCACCGTGCCGATTTCGAGAAAGCCGAACCCCATTCGAGCCAGCCCGTCGATGGCCTCGCCGTTTTTATCGAGTCCGGCGGCAAGGCCGATGCGGTTGGGGAAGATGAGCCCCATCGTTTCGAGCGTGGGCGCGGGTTCCGGTCGCCCCGGCGGCAGCAGGCATCCGGCGACACTCAGCGCGGCGATGGCGCTTTCGTGAGCGGTTTCGGCGTCGAGCGAAAAGAGAAAGGGGCGGGCGAGATCGTAGAGCATGGAGGCGATTGTAACGGCTCGCGCCGGGAGTGTGCCCCCTCGGGATGGTGCCGCCACGTGTGGGTTGTGTTTCCCGCATGATGATCCCGCGAGCGGGCGAAACGGTCATGGGAAAGCGTCACGAGAAAAAACAAAGGCCCCGCATGCGGGGCCTTTCATTTTGTGCATCTTTCAGCTTGTTAGCGTCCAGAGCGCATATCCCAGTGATCTAAGTGGGTAAACTATGCCATAGTTCGACATGTTCTTCAACCCTTCTGGAGGATAGTGTTATGGGCAAGGTTTCCAACCCTTTGTATCGCCTGGCTCTTGATATGGGGGCAACCTCTTTGGGCTGGGCGGTTTTTCGCCTGAACGAGCAGCGGGAACCCGTAGCGATCATCAGGGCAGGTGTTCGCCTGTTCAACAGCGGCCGCGATCCCAAGACAGAAGCATCGTTGGCGGTCAAGCGCCGGGAGGCGCGCAGCATGCGCCGCCGCCGCGACCGGCTGCTGAAACGCAAGGCGCGCATGATGGACAAACTGAAAAATCATGGCTTCTTCCCGGAGGACGAGGCTGCGCGCAAGGCGCTGGAAAGCCTGAATCCGTATGAACTACGCGCAAAAGGACTGACTGAAGCCTTGCAACCCGGCGAATTCGCCCGCGCGCTCTTCCATATCAACCAACGACGGGGTTTCAAAAGCAACCGAAAAACAGACAAGAACGAAAAGGACAGCGGTGCCCTCAAGAACGCGATCTCCCGTTTGCGGCAAGCGTTACAAACCAGCGACTGCAAAACCGTGGGCGCGTGGCTGTGGCAGAGAATGCAAGACGGCGAAGGTGTGCGCGCGCGTTACCGGGAAACGAAAACCTTGACCGAGGCTGGCAGGAATAAAATTGAAAAAAGCTACGACCTCTACATCGACCGCGCGATGATCGAAGAAGAGTTCGAGACACTGTGGGCAAAGCAGGCAGAATTCAATCCTGCACTTTTCAACAAGGAAGCACATGATGATTTGAAAGAGACGCTCTTGCACCAGCGATCCTTGCGTCCCGTCAACCCGGGCCGCTGCACACTGTTGCCAGAAGAGGTGCGCGCACCGCGCGCCTTGCCGAGCCAGCAACGGTTTCGCATTTACCAGGAGGTCAACAATCTTCGGATATTGGGCGAGGGATTGCGTGAAGAAGAACTGACGCTCGAACAGCGTGACAGGATCATCCACGAGCTGGAGAAAAAAGCGGAAGTGAGCTTTTCGTCGAT
>JAIRNL010000097.1 GCA_031258035.1 Azoarcus sp.
TGCTTGCATGCGTGCTTGCTTGCTTGCGTTCTAGCTTGCTTGCTTGCTTGCTTGCGTGCTTGCTTGCTTGCTTGCTTGCTTGCTTGCTTGCTTGCTTGCTTGCTTGCTTGCTTGCTTGCTTGCTTGCTTGCTTGCTTGCTTGCTTGCAAGAGGAGCATGGCGCTGGAATTCATTTTGTCAACCATCTTTACAATTTTTCTGCACGGATCGGTTGGGGGGCTGTTCCTGCCGGAAAATCTTGGCTGTGTTGCAAAATCTCGGGGCAAGATTGTCGTGACGCTTCCCGATTGTCAAGCGGTTTTTTCGATTTTCGGTCGTAAGCCGCCAGGGCTGCGTTTCCGGGCTTCAGCGGACGCGCTTGGATGACGGGGGCACATCTTCGATGCCTATGCCAGCAGATCGGCGCGGCCAGTCTTTTATTGTGTTTGCAACGAGGCGCGGCAATCCAGTCGGCCTTGCAAGGGTTTCGTTCCCCGCGGGGCGGAGCGACGCCGATGATCGGCGGACAATGGCGACTTTCGATGCAGGTGCATCCGGATGCCGGGCCGCACCAGGGTGGTGCGACATCCGACCGTATCCGCGACGGATACGCGCGCCGGCGCTGGCGCGGGACTTGCTCACTTGCCTTTACCGCGCAAAACTGAATCCGAGGTTTTCCCATGTCGATCCATGTGGCCCTTTCCCACACGACTTCTTACCGCTACGACCGCGCGGTGGAACTCGGCCCACAGATCGTGCGGCTGCGCCCCGCGCCGCACAGCCGCACGCGCATCCTGTCGTATTCGTTGCGGGTGCTGCCGGAAAAGCATTTCATCAACTGGCAGCAGGACCCGCAGTCGAATTATCTGGCGCGGCTGGTGTTCCCGGAGAAGACGGCCTTGTTCCAGGTCGAGGTCGATCTGGTGGCCGAGATGGCGGTACATAATCCGTTCGATTTTTTTCTCGAACCTCATGCCGATCATGTGCCATTCAGGTACGAGGGCTGGCAGGCGCATGAGCTTGCGCCTTATTTGCTGAAGCTGCCGGCGGAGCCGAAGTTCGCGGACTGGCTCGCGCGC
Source organism: Azoarcus sp. (assembly GCA_031258035.1). Classification (GTDB taxonomy): domain Bacteria; phylum Pseudomonadota; class Gammaproteobacteria; order Burkholderiales; family Rhodocyclaceae; genus WRNU01. The sequence goes on from JAIRNL010000097.1 coordinate 1,059, forward strand.
GTCGACCGCAGCCGGCTGCGGACGGTGGATTTTCTCGTCAGGCTCAACCGCGATCTGAGCCAACACGTCAGGTATTTGGTCCGGCCCGAACCGGGGGTGCAGACTCCCGAGGAAACGCTGGTCAGGCAGTCGGGTTCCTGCCGCGATTCGGCCTGGTTGCTGGTGCAATTGCTGCGCCATCTGGGGCTGGCGGCGAGGTTCGTTTCCGGTTATCTGATCCAGCTTGCGCCGGATGCCAAACCGCTCGACGGCCCTGCCGGGCCGGAGGCCGATTTCACCGATCTGCATGCGTGGTGCGAGGTATACCTGCCCGGCGCGGGCTGGATCGGGCTGGATCCCACTTCGGGCTTGCTCGCCGGAGAGGGGCACATCCCGCTGGCTTGCTCGTCCGATCCGATTTCCGCCGCGCCGATCACCGGGGCGCTCGAAAAATGCGAGGTCGCTTTCGATCACCGGATGAAGGTCGCCCGTATCCAGGAGAGGCCGCGCGTGACCAGGCCCTACAGCGAGGCGCAATGGGCCGAGATCGAGCGACTGGGCCATGCCGTCGATGCTGAACTCGCCGCGGGCGATGTTCGTCTGACCCAGGGTGGTGAGCCGACTTTCGTGTCGGTCGACGACCCCAATGGCGCGGAGTGGAACGTCACCGCGATGGGGCCGGACAAGAAGCGGCTCGCCACGGGGCTTTACCATCGGTTGCGCGACAAATACGGCGCGGGCGGCCTGGTGCATTTCGGGCAGGGCAAGTGGTATCCGGGCGAGCCATTGCCGCGCTGGTCGCTGAATTGCTTCTGGCGCCGCGACGGGCAGCCGCTCTGGCAACGCGCCGACCTGGTGGCGGACGAATCCCGCCCCGCCGGGGCCGATGCCGCCGCCGCCGAAGGTTTCTTGCGCGCCGTCGCCGAGGAGCTCGGGCTGACGCCAGGCTTTGTCTTTCCCGGCTACGAGGATGCTTATTACTATCTGTGGCGCGAACGACGGCTGCCGGTCAACGTGGATCCGTTCGATGCCCGCCTCGACGATCCGCTCGAACGCGAACGCCTGACGCGCGTGTTTACGCAGGGGCTGGCGAACGCCACGGGCTACGCGCTGCCGCTCGCGCGCGATCATGCCCGCGACGGCTGGCAGACGGGGCAGTGGTTCCTGCGCGGCGGACGCTGTTATCTGATCCCCGGCGATTCGCCAATGGGCTACCGGCTGCCGCTCGATTCACAGCCCTGGACGAGCGCGCATGATTACCCGTGGATCCACCCGCCTGATCCTTTCGCGCCTCGCCGCCCCCTGCCCCCCGCATCCGTGCTGCGCCGCCAGTTCGCGTCATCGGCGGCGGCCAGCGCGCCAGCGAGCGGCGACGACCCGGCGCGGGCGCCGCGCATGTTCGAGTCGGCCTCCTGGGTAGTGCGTACCGCGATGTGCGCGCAGGCGCGCGAGGGGACTTTGTACGTTTTCATGCCGCCCGTCCCGGCGCTGGAGCATTACCTCGAAATCGTCGCCGCGGTCGAGGCCGCTGCGGCACGCCTGAACCAGCCGATCCTGCTCGAAGGCCATGAACCGCCGAACGACGCGCGCCTGCAACGTTTCCGCATCACCCCCGACCCTGGCGTCATCGAGGTCAACATCCATCCGGTCTCCGGCTGGGATGAACTGGTGGAACAGACCACCCACCTGTATGAAGCGGCCCGTCTCTCGCGTCTTTCCACCGAAAAATTCATGCTCGACGGTCGCCACGCCGGCACCGGCGGCGGCAATCATTTCGTGCTCGGCGGCGCGACGCCCGCCGATTCGCCCTTCCTGCGCCGTCCCGATCTGCTGAGGAGCCTGATTGGTTATTGGCACAACCATCCGAGCCTGTCGTATTTGTTTTCGGGCTTGTTCATCGGCCCGACCTCGCAAGCGCCGCGCATCGACGAGGCCCGCAATGACTCGGTGGCCGAAATCGAGCTGGCGTTCCGCGAGCTGGGCCGACAGTGCGGCCGCGGCAACGCCTGCCCGCCGTGGCTGGTCGATCGCCTGTTGCGCAATCTCCTGATCGACGTCAGCGGCAACACGCATCGCGCCGAGTTCTGCATCGACAAGCTCTACTCGCCAGATGGCCCCGCCGGACGCCTCGGCCTGCTGGAGATGCGCGCCTTCGAGATGCCGCCGCACGCGCGCATGAGTTTGACCCAGCAACTGTTGTTGCGCGCGCTTGTCGCGCGTTTCTGGGAAGAGCCTTATGTGCCGGCGCGGCTGGCGCGCTGGGGCACGGCCCTGCATGATCGTTTCATGCTGCCGCATTTCGTCTGGCAGGACTTCCGCGAGATCGTCGAGGAGCTATGCGCCAACGGCTATCCGTTCAGGAGCGAATGGTTTGCGCCGCACTTTGAATTCCGCTTCCCGGCGCTCGGCGATTACGCGGTTCAGGGCATGCGGCTCGAACTGCGAGCGGCGCTCGAACCCTGGCATGTGATGGGCGAGGAAAACGCCGCCGCCGGCACCGTGCGCTATGTCGATTCTTCGCTCGAACGGATACAGGTGAAACTCGACGGCGCGGCCCCCGATCGCTACGTCGTCACTTGCAATGGCGTGGCGGTGCCGCTGCGCCCCACCGGTATCGCCGGCGAATTCGTCGCCGGGGTACGCTACCGCGCCTGGCAACCGGCGGCCGCCCTGCACCCGACCATCGGCGTCGACAGTCCGCTCACTTTCGATATTGTCGACACGTGGAACCAGAAAAGCCTTGGCGGCTGCCAATACCATGTGGTTCATCCGGGCGGACGCAATTTCGAGACGTTCCCGGTCAATGCCTTTGAAGCCGAAAGCCGTCGCATCGCGCGCTTTTTCCGCTTCGGCCACACGCCGGGGAAAATCGTCCCCCGTGATGTCCAGCCTCAGGCAGAGTTCCCTTTCACGCTAGACTT
>JAIRNL010000105.1 GCA_031258035.1 Azoarcus sp.
ATCGACCTGCGCAACAACGCCGGCGGCTCGCTCGACGAAGCCGTCTCGCTCACGGGTCTCTTCATCGACACCGGCCCCGTCGTCATCCAGCACAATGCGCGCGGCCAGACGCGCATCGAGCGCGACCTCGCGCCGGGCATGGCCTGGAACGGGCCGCTTGCCGTGCTCATCAACCGCGCTTCCGCTTCGGCGTCCGAAATCTTCGCCGCCGCCATCCAGGATTACGGCCGCGGCATCGTGATCGGCGAGGACAGTTTCGGCAAGGGCACGGTGCAGACTTTGATCGACCTCGACGAGCTGGAGCACACGTCCCCGCGCCGCTCTGGCGACCTGAAGATGACCATCGCCCAGTTCTTCCGCATTTCCGGGGGCACGACCCAACTGCGCGGCGTCACGCCCGACATCGCCCTGCCCTCGCTGCTCGACACCCGGCATTTCGGCGAATCGTCCTACGACAATGCCCTGCCCTGGACGCGCATCGGCCCCGCCGAATACCGCAGCAGCGGCAGCATCGTGCCGCTGTTGCCCACGCTTTCGCTGCGCCATGAACAGCGCGTTACGCACGACAAGGGTTTCCGCCAGTACCAGGAAGAGGTCAACGACCTGAAAGCCCTGCGCGACCGCAAGACGGTTTCCCTGAACGAAGGGGTGCGCCGCGCCGAGCGCGACCGCCTCGAAGCCCGGGCCAGGGCGCGCGGCAAGAACGGCGACCCCAACAGCGGCGAAGCTTCCGAAACCGAGGAGATCAGCGACGATGGGTTGCTTGCTTCCGAACGCAGCCTCAGCAGCGAACTCGCCGCCGAAAAGGCGCGCAAGGCCGCGCGCGATGTCATTCTCGACGAGACCGCGAACATTCTCGGCGACATGACCGAGTTGTTGCGGGCGAACCCGGAGATCGTGCGGCGCGGCGGCGCCAGTCCGCCGCAAAACTGACGGGGGGCGCTCTCCTGCGCGAAATGCGGCGGGCGGCTGTTGCGGCCCGCGCCTTCCGGGGGCCCTTGCGGCACCCCCGGCAGACGGTGTGGCGGCGGCGCGCCAAGGGGCTCCGGCGGTTGTCGTCCGGGTTCATTCAAACTCGATGATGACTTCATCCACCATCAGGCTCGCGCCCGGCTGGGCGACGATTTTCTTCACCTTGACGTCATTGTCGGCCTTGAGGATGTTTTCCATCTTCATGGCTTCGATGACCACGAGTTTTTCGCCCGCCTTGACTTCCTGCCCTTCGGCCACCGAGACTTCGCGCAGCAGGCCGGGCATCGGGGAGATCAGGAATTTCGAGAGGTCGGGCGGCGCTTTTTCTGGCATCAGCGAGAGCAGATGGGCGGCGTGCGGCGTCATGATGACGGGGGCGACCTGCAGGCCGAAGTGGGAGATGCGGTAGGCGAGGTTGTGACGCTCGATTTGCAGGCAGATGGGCTGACCGTTGACCGTGCCGGTAAAGAGTTGGTCGCCAAAGCTCCAGTCGGAGACGATGTCGTAGGTCTTGTCGCCGTGGGTGATCGACATGCCGCCCTTGGTGCGGGAGACGACGAGCGGGTAGTGCTGGCCGCCCATCACCGCAACCCATTCGCTCGTGATCTTGCGGCCCATGCCGGGATGCTGGCCGCCGATTTTCATCGCGCGGTCGATGTAGCGCAGGCGGGCGAAGGCCGCCACCGCGGCGAGGAGCGCCGGGTCGTCGTGCGGCACCATCGAGGCGTCGAAGCCGCCCGCGTATTCTTCGGCGATGAAGCCGGTGTTGAAGCTGCCGGACTGGAAGCGCGGGTGTTGCATCAGCGCCGCCTGGAAGGGGATGTTGGAGCTGATGCCGCGGATCACGAAGCCGTTGAGGGCGTCGCGCATGCGCTCGATCGCCTGTTGGCGCGAGGCGCCGTGTACGATGAGCTTGGCGATCATCGAGTCGTAGTACATCGAGATTTCGCCGCCCTCGAAGACGCCGGTATCGACCCGCACGCTCTTGCTTCCGGGCGGAGCGCGGAATTTCACGAGGCGGCCCGTGGAAGGGAGGAAGCCCCGGAACGGGTCTTCGGCGTTGATCCGGCATTCCATCGACCAGCCGTTGAGCTTGATGTCTTTCTGGGCGAAGGCGAGTTTTTCGCCAGCGGCGATGCGAATCATCTGTTCGACGAGGTCGAGCCCGGTGATGTATTCCGTTACCGGGTGTTCCACTTGCAGCCGGGTGTTCATCTCCAGGAAGTAGAAGCGCTTGTCGGCGCCAACGACGAATTCCACCGTGCCGGCGGATTCGTATTGCACGGCGCGGGCGAGCGCCACCGCCTGTTCGCCCATGGCCTTGCGGGTGCTGGCATCGAGGAAGGGCGACGGCGCTTCTTCCACGACTTTCTGGTGGCGGCGCTGGATCGAGCATTCGCGCTCGTTGAGATACACGTAGTTGCCGTAGGCGTCGCCGAGTACCTGGATTTCGATGTGGCGCGGCTCCTGGACGAATTTTTCGATGAAGACGCGGTCGTCGCCGAAAGAGTTTTTCGCTTCGCTGACGCAGGAAGAAAAGCCTTCGTGCGCTTCTTCGTCGTTCCAGGCCACGCGCAGGCCCTTGCCGCCGCCGCCGGCGGATGCCTTGATCATCACCGGATAGCCGATCCTCCCGGCGATTTCCACGGCTTCGTCGGGGCCGGAGATCGGCTCGTTGTGGCCGGGAATGACGTTGACGCCTGCTTCCAGAGCCAGCTTTTTCGACTCGATCTTGTCGCCCATCCGGGCGATGGCGTAGTGCTTCGGGCCGATGAACTTGATGCCTTCTTCTTCGATGCGGCGGGCGAATTCTTCGTTCTCGGACAGGAAGCCGTAGCCAGGATGCACGGCTTCCGCGCCGGTCTGCTTGCAGGCCGCGATGATCTTGTCCATGACGAGGTAGGATTCTTTCGAGGGCGCGGGGCCGATGAACACGGCCTCGTCGGCGAGCTTGACGTGGAGCGAACGCCGGTCGGCCTCGGAATAGACGGCCACGGTCTGGATGCCCATCTTGCGGGCGGTCTTGATGACGCGGCAGGCGATTTCCCCGCGGTTGGCAATCAGGATTTTCTTGAACATGTCGTTTTCCTCGCGCGGCCGGTCAGAGTGGAATGTTGCTGTGTTTGCGCCACGGGTTTTCCAGTTTCTTGTTCCTGAGCATCGTCAGCGAACGGCAGACGCGCAGCCGCGTTTCGCGCGGCATGATGACGTCGTCGATGAAGCCGCGCGCGCCGGCCACGAACGGGGTGGCGAAACGCTCTTTGTATTCGGCCTCGCGGGCGGCGAGTTTTTCGGGGTGGTTCTTTTCTTCGCGGAAGATGATTTCCACCGCGCCCTTCGCGCCCATGACCGCGATTTCGGCGGTGGGCCAGGCGAAGTTGACGTCGCCCCGCAGGTGCTTGGAGGACATCACGTCATAAGCGCCGCCATAGGCCTTGCGGGTGATGACCGTGACCTTGGGCGCCGTGCATTCGGCAAAGGCGAAGAGGAGCTTGGCGCCGTGCTTGATGATGCCGCCGTATTCCTGCGCCGTGCCCGGCAGGAAACCAGGTACATCCACGAAGGTGATGATCGGGATGTTGAAAGCGTCGCAGAAGCGCACGAACCTTGCCGCCTTGATCGAGGATTTGATGTCCAGGCAGCCGGCAAGCACCATCGGCTGGTTGGCGACGATGCCCACCGGCGCGCCTTCCATGCGGGCGAAGCCGATGATGATGTTCTTCGCGTAGTCGGGTTGCAGCTCGAAGAAGTCGCCGTCGTCGACCATTTTGACGATCAGCTCTTTCATGTCGTAGGGCAGGTTGGTGTTGTCCGGCACGAGGGTGTCGAGCGAGTAGTCGATGCGGTCGGCGGGGTCGATCACCGGCAGGCAGGGCGGCGGCTCGCGGTTGGACGAGGGGATGTAGCCGATCAGGCGGCGGATCATCAGCAGCGCCTCGACGTCGTTCTCGAAAGCCAGGTCGGCGACCCCCGAGCGGGTGCTGTGGGTGAGGGCCCCGCCCAGTTCCTCGGAGGTGACTTCTTCGTGCGTCACGGTCTTCACCACGTCGGGGCCGGTGACGAACATGTAGGAGGAGTCTTTCACCATGAAGATGAAGTCGGTCATCGCCGGGCTATAGACCGCGCCGCCGGCGCACGGCCCCATGATGAGCGAGATTTGCGGCACCACGCCCGAAGCCAGCACGTTCCGCTGGAAGATGTCGGCATAGCCGCCGAGCGAGGCGACGCCTTCCTGGATGCGCGCGCCGCCCGAGTCGTTGAGGCCGATCACTGGCGCGCCGACTTTCATCGCGTGATCCATGATCTTGCAGATTTTTTCCGCGTAAGCCTCGGAGAGCGCGCCGCCGAAGACGGTGAAATCCTGCGAGAACACGAATACCAGGCGGCCATTGACCGTGCCGTAGCCGGTCACGACGCCGTCGCCAGGGACTTTTTCGATTTTGTCCATGCCGAACTCGGTACAGCGGTGCTCCTTGAGCGTGTCCCATTCCTCGAAACTGCCGTCGTCGAGGAACAGCTCGATGCGTTCGCGCGCGGTGAGCTTGCCCTTCTTGTGCTGGTTGTCGATGCGTTTCTGCCCGCCGCCAAGGCGCGCCTGGGCACGTTTTTCCGCCAGCTTGACTATGACGTCTTCCATGAACGACCTCCCTTGATTGCCAGATTCTCTCGTGGCGATGAATCGTCTATCGCCTTATCCCTTCAAATAAGCCAGCAGCGCGAGCGCCGCCGCCGACGGGGTGGCCCGTCCCGCTTCCACGGCCGCGAGCAGCCCCGGCAGATCCGCCATGACGCGCGGATGCTGGCGAAAACGCTGGCGCAGGCCGGCGTCGATGAGTTCCCACATCCAGGCCGTGGCCTGGTGCCGTCGGCGGGCGGCGAATTCGCCGCTCGCGGTCATGGCCTCCCGGTATTGGCACACCGTCTCCCAGAATTCGGCGACGCCGTCTTTTTGCAGCGCCGAGATAGCCAGCACCGGTACCGTCCAGTTGGGGCTGGCTGGCCGCAACATGTGCAGCGCGGTTTTCATCTGCGCGCGCGCCGCCAGCGCGGCGGCGGGGTTGATGTCGGCCTTGTTGATGGCGATCAGGTCAGCCAGCTCCACGACCCCTTTCTTGATCGCCTGCAAGTCGTCGCCGGCGTTGGGCAGTTGCAGCAGGCAGAAGATGTCGGTCATCCCCGCCACCGCGGTTTCGCTCTGGCCGACGCCGACGGTTTCGACCACGATCACGTCGAACCCCGCCGCCTCGCAAGCCAGCATGACTTCGCGCGTTTTTTCGGCCACGCCGCCGAGGCTGCCCGCCGAGGGGGTGGGACGGATGAAGGCCGACGGATGGCGCGAAAGCAGTTCCATCCGCGTCTTGTCGCCGAGAATCGAGCCGCCAGTCAGGCTCGACGACGGATCGACCGCCAGCACCGCCACCCGCAGGCCCCGTTCGATCAGGTAGAGGCCGAATGCCTCGATGAAAGTGGATTTGCCCACGCCCGGCACGCCGGAGATGCCGATCCGCATCGCCCCGCCCGTGTGCGGCAGCAGCGCCTCCAGTAACTGGCGCGCCCGCGCCCGGTGGTCGGCGCGCTGCGATTCGATCAGGGTGATGGCCTTGGCGAGCGGGCGCAACCGACGCGCCAGCACGCCGTCGGCCAGCGCGCGATCGACATCCCTATCCAAGGCTTCTCCCGCCTCAGCTCGTCGCGCGCGCGGCACGGATCTGCTTGAGCACTTCCCGCGCGCAGGCCGGGATCGGCGTACCGGGGCCGAAAATGCCTTTCGCGCCGGCGGCGTAGAGCGCATCGTAATCCTGCGCCGGAATCACGCCGCCGACGAAGGTGATGATGTCGTCCGCGCCCAGCTTTTTGAGTTCCCTGATGATCTCGGGCACCAGCGTCTTGTGGCCGGCGGCGAGGCTGGAGCAGCCCACGGCGTGGACGTCGTTTTCCACCGCGTGGCGCGCCGCTTCTTCCGGGGTCTGGAACAGCGGGCCGATGTCGATATCGAAGCCGAGGTCGGCGAAGGCCGAGGCCACCACCTTGGCGCCGCGGTCGTGGCCGTCCTGGCCGAGCTTGGCGATCATGATGCGCGGACGGCGCCCTTCTTCGGCGACGAAGGATTCAATGTCGGCCTTCAGCGATTTCCAGTCGCCGTCATCTTCGAGCACGGCGGCGTAGACGCCGGAGACTGCCTGCGGGTTGGCGCGGAAGCGGCCAAAGATTTTTTCCAGCGCGTCCGACACTTCGCCCACCGTGGCGCGCAGCCGGACGGCCTCCACGGCCAGGCCGAGCAGATTGCCTTCCCCGGTTTCGGCGCAGCGGGTCAGCGCCTCGAGCGCCGCCGTCACCGCCGCGCCGTCGCGCGTGGCGCGGATGTGCGCCAGCCGCGCGATCTGCGCTTCGCGCACGGCGTGGTTGTCGATTTCCAGGATTTCGACCGGATCTTCCTTGGCAAGCCTGTACTTGTTGACGCCGACGATCACGTCCCTGCCCGAGTCGATGCGCGCCTGCTTGTCGGCGGCGCATTCTTCCACCTTCATCTTCGCCCAGCCGGATTCGACCGCCTTGGTCATCCCGCCCATGGCCTCGATTTCCTCGATCAGGTGCCATGCCTTGTCGGCCATCTCCTGCGTGAGCGCCTCCATCATGTACGAACCGGCCCAGGGATCGACGACGTTACAGATGTGGGTTTCTTCCTGGATGATGATCTGGGTGTTGCGGGCGATGCGGGCCGAGAACTCGGTGGGCAGCGCGATGGCCTCGTCGAGCGAATTGGTGTGCAGCGACTGGGTACCGCCGAAGACCGCGGCCAGCGCCTCGATGGTGGTGCGCACCACGTTGTTGTAGGGATCCTGCTCGGTGAGCGACCAGCCGGAAGTCTGCGAGTGGGTGCGCAGCATCATCGACTTCGGGTTTTTGGGCTCGAACTGCTTCATGATCCGCCACCACAGCAGGCGCGCGGCGCGCATCTTGGCGATTTCGAGATAGAAGTTCATCCCCACGCCCCAGAAAAACGACAGCCGCCCGGCGAAGGTATCGACGTCCATCCCGGACTTGAGGCCGGTGCGCACGTATTCCAGCCCATCGGCGAGCGTGAAGGCCAGCTCGATCGTCTGGTTCGCCCCCGCTTCCTGGATGTGGTAGCCGGAAATCGAAATGGAATTGAACTTCGGCATGTGCGCCGCGGTGTACTGGAAAATGTCCGCGATGATCCGCATCGACGGCGTCGGCGGATAAATATAGGTGTTGCGGACCATGAACTCCTTGAGGATGTCGTTCTGGATCGTCCCCGAGAGCTTCTCCTGCGGCACGCCCTGCTCCTCGGCGGCGACGATGTAGCCGGCAAGGATCGGCAGCACCGCGCCGTTCATCGTCATCGACACGGAGATACGATCGAGCGGAATGCCGTCGAACAGGATCTTCATATCCTCGACCGAGTCGATCGCCACGCCGGCCTTGCCCACGTCGCCGAGCACGCGCGGATTGTCGGAATCGTAGCCGCGGTGCGTGGCGAGGTCGAATGCCACCGAGACGCCCTGCCCGCCGGCAGCCAACGCCTTGCGATAGAAAGCGTTCGACGCCTCGGCGGTGGAAAAACCCGCGTACTGGCGGATCGTCCACGGCTTGACCGCGTACATGGTCGGCTGCGGCCCGCGCAAAAACGGCTCGAACCCCGGCAGGGTATCGGCATGAGCCAGCCCCGCGACATCCGCGCCGGTGTAAAGCGGCTTGACCCGCAAGCCTTCCGGCGTCACCCAATCGAGATTCTCGATCCTGCCTTCCGGCGCATGCCTGGAAGCGGCCTTTTTCCAGGCATCCAGATCGGGCGGCGGATAAGTGGGCTGGCTGGCGTCGGACATGGGAGACTCTCGACAAGAATGTGTTGCAGGGTTGAAGACGACCGCGGGCGCGGCCCGGCTTTCCGCTTTTCAGCTTTTCGTGGCAGAAAGTTGACTTATAGAAGACAGGAACCCGCGGATGTTACCCTGCGCGCGATAACCGGCGCAATGCGGAAAAGGCATGGGTTTACCCTGTACCGTCACCGCCCTGACCACCCTCGGCCCCTGGGCGCGCCCGCGCGCCATGGCGTTTTTCCCCGGACGACCTTTCAAACCAGAACACCCATGAGCAGCCATATCCTCACCGACATCGCCGAGCAGATCGCGACCCTCACCCTGTCCAACCCCGGCAAGCTCAATGCCATCGACGCCGCCATGTGGCGCGCGTTGCGCGCGGCGCTCGGGCGCCTGGTCGCCGACCCGGAAGTGCGCTGCATCGTCCTGCGCGGCGAAGGCGACAAAGCCTTCGCCGCCGGCGGCGACCTCGAAGAATTCCTGACCGTGCGCGCCACCGTAGACGACGCCCTGCACTACCACGAAGAATTGGTCGCCCGCGCGCTGGAGGCCATCCGCGCCTGCCCCAAGCCCACCATTGCCGCCATCCAGGGCGCGTGCATCGGCGGCGGACTGGAGATCGCCGGCTGCTGCGACATCCGCATCGCCGGCGAAAGCGCGAAGTTCGGCGCGCCGATCAACAAACTCGGCTTCTCGATGTACCCCGGCGAAATGGCCGGGCTGGTCGCGCTCGCCGGCCCCGCCGTGGTGCTGGAAATCCTCCTCGAAGGCCGCATCCTCGACGCCCGCGAAGCCTGCGCGCGCGGGCTTCTCAGCCGCGTCGTCCCCGACGGGGCGGTGTTCGACGAAGCCAAAGCCAGCGCCCGCCGCATCGCCGCCGGCGCGCCGCTCGTGGCAAGCTGGCACAAACAATGGATCGCCCGCCTGATGCACGACAGGCCCTTGAGCGAAGAAGAAAAACGCGGCGCCTTCGCGTTTCTGGAAACCGAGGATTACCGGGAAGGGATGGCGGCGTTCTTCGAGAAAAGGAAGCCGCGATTCAAGGGACGCTGACCCCGCCGAAATAAACCCATGCCATTTCAACGCG
>JAIRNL010000113.1 GCA_031258035.1 Azoarcus sp.
CATGGATGAAATCCGCATTCGTGGTGCCCGCACCCACAACCTGAAGAACGTCGACCTCGATTTGCCGCGCAACCGGCTCACGGTCATCACGGGCCTGTCGGGTTCGGGCAAGTCGTCGCTGGCTTTCGATACGCTTTACGCCGAGGGCCAGCGGCGCTATGTCGAATCGCTCTCGGCGTATGCGCGCCAGTTCCTGCAATTGATGGAAAAGCCTGATGTCGATCTGATCGAGGGGCTCTCGCCCGCCATCTCCATCGAACAGAAAGCAGCCAGTCACAATCCGCGCTCCACGGTGGGCACCGTCACCGAAATCCATGACTATCTGCGCCTGCTTTTCGCGCGCGCCGGTACGCCGCACTGCCCGCGACACCCCGAGCACGCGCTCGACGCGCAAAGCGTGTCGCAGATGGTCGATCAGGTGCTGGCGCTGCCCGCCGACAGCCGGGTGATGATCCTCGCGCCGGTGGCAAGCGGCAAAAAGGGCGAGCAGCAAGCGCTTTTCGACGATCTCGTCGCGCAGGGCTTCGTGCGGGTGCGGGTCGATGGCCTCGTCCATGAACTGGACGCCCTGCCGCCGCTGGACAAAAGCCGCCGCCATGACGTCGAAGTCGTCATCGACCGCCTGCGAGCCAGGCCCGAGTTGCGCGAGCGGCTGGCCGAGTCGTTCGAGACCGCGCTCGCGCAGGGCGATGGGCGCGCCATCGCGGTGGAAATGGATCGCGCCGATGGCGGCGAGCATCCTTTTTCGGCCCGCTTCGCCTGCCCGGCGTGCGATTTCGCGTTGCCCGAATTGGCGCCGCGCTTGTTTTCGTTCAACAACCCGGCGGGCGCCTGCCCGCGTTGCGACGGTCTCGGCCAGATCGCGTTTTTCGACCCCGAGCGGGTCGTCGCCCATCCCGAGCTGTCGCTGGCGGCCGGGGCGATCCGGGGCTGGGATCGGCGCAACCAGTTTTATTTCCAGATGATCGCGGATCTCGCCGCGCATTACGGGTTCGATGCCGAGGCGCCGTTCGAGAGTCTGCCCGCCGAGACGCGCGCGGTGGTGCTGCACGGTTCGGGCGAGGAATGTGTCGCCTTTCGCTATCTTTCCGAGAAGGGCCGCGCCATCAGCAAATCCCACCCGTTCGAGGGCATCATCCCCAATCTCGAACGGCGCTTTCATGACACCAGCTCGGTGGCGGTGCGGGAAGAGTTGCTCAAATACCGCGCCAACCGCGTCTGCCCGGATTGCGGCGGCACCCGGCTGGCGCCGCCCGCCCGCCATGTCCTGATCGATGGCCTGTCGCTGCCGGCGGTGGCGCAGTTGCCGCTGTCGCGCTGTCTGGCTTTCTTTTCCGAATTGCGGCTCGCCGGGCAGCGCGCGCTCATCGCGGAAAAGATCGTCAGGGAAATTTCCGCCCGGCTGCGCTTTCTCGTCAATGTCGGCCTGGGCTATCTGAGCCTCGACCGCGCCGCCGATACGCTCTCCGGCGGCGAGGCGCAGCGCATCCGCCTGGCCAGTCAGATCGGCTCCGGCCTCACCGGCGTCATGTATGTGCTCGACGAGCCTTCGATCGGCCTGCACCAGCGCGACAACGATCGCCTGCTCGAAACGCTGGGGCAGTTGCGCGATCTCGGCAATACGGTGATCGTGGTCGAGCACGATGAGGAGGCCATCCGCAAGGCCGACCACCTCGTCGACATGGGGCCCGGCGCGGGTGAAAACGGCGGCGAAGTGATCGCCAGCGGCCCGCCGGCGGCGGTGATCGCCAACCCGGCTTCCATCACCGGCGCCTGGCTCGCGGGACGCCGCCGGATCGCGCTCCCCAGGCGACTGCGACCAGATGCCAAAAGGATCATCCGCATCGTTGGCGCGCGCGGCAACAATCTGAAAGATCTCGGGGTCGACATTCCCGTCGGGCTCTTCACCTGCGTCACCGGGGTATCCGGCTCCGGCAAATCCACTTTGATCAACGACACGCTCGCCGCCGCCGCCGCCAACCAGTTCAACGGCGCGCGCGCCGAGGCCGCGCCGCACGAGGCTATCCACGGGCTGGAGGCGCTCGACCGCGTCATCGATGTCGACCAGTCGCCCATCGGACGCACGCCACGCTCCAACCCCGCCACCTACACCGGCCTGATGACGCCGATCCGCGAATTGTTCGCCGGCGTGCCCGAAGCGCGCGCGCGCGGCTACGGGCCGGGGCGGTTTTCGTTCAACGTCAAGGGCGGGCGCTGCGAAGCTTGCCAGGGCGACGGGGTGATCCGGGTCGAGATGCACTTTTTGCCCGACATGTACGTGCCTTGCGACAGTTGCAATGGCCGGCGCTACAACCGCGAAACGCTGGAGATCCGCTACAAGGGCCGCAACATTTTCGAGGTGCTGGAGATGACCGTCGAGCACGCGCTCGGTTTTTTCGGCGCCGTGCCGACGCTGGCGCGCAAACTCGAAACCCTGGTCGATGTCGGTCTCGGGTATATCCGCCTCGGGCAAAGCGCCACCACGCTCTCCGGCGGCGAAGCGCAGCGGGTCAAGCTCGCGCTCGAACTCTCCAAGCGCGATACGGGCCGCACGCTTTACATCCTCGATGAGCCGACCACCGGCCTGCATTTCCAGGATATCGAATTGTTGCTCCACGTCCTGCACCGCCTGCGCGACAACGGCAACACCGTCGTCGTCATCGAACACAATCTCGATGTCATCAAGACGGCGGACTGGATCGTCGATCTCGGGCCGGAAGGCGGCAACGGCGGCGGCACGCTGGTCTGCGCCGGTACGCCGGAGACAGTCGCCGCCTGCGCGCAAAGCCACACGGGGCGCTATCTGGCTGCCGCGCTGGAACGGACGCGCAAGGGCGCGCCGTAAGGCGCTCCCCCGGCGAACATCAGCGCGGTTTCAGGCCGTCGAGGAAAATATCGACCGCTGTGGCGATATGGGCTTCGATTTCCGCTTCGTCAAGCGGCGGACGCAGCAGCAGTACCCGTTCCAGATAAAGATTGCCGCGTATCATGCCGACGAAGCAGCCGGCAACCAGCGCGCAGTCCCGCGCGACGATTTCGCCCCGCGCCCGCGCGGCTTCGAGGACTTTCGTCAGCAGCCTCATGCCTTCGCCCGGCCCGCGGGCAAAAAAGGTCTTTGCCCGCGCCGGGGAAACGAAGTTGTCCTGCATGATGATCCGGCTCATGACAATGCCGCGCTCCGACATCAGGGTGGAGGCGAGATTGCGCGCCAGGCGCATGAGCATGGCGCGCAAATCCGTGTCCTGCTCGATGTCGCCGAGCAGCGCCGGAAGGATTTCGTCGGAAATCTCCGCCATCAGGGCATCCCGCAGCCCTTCCTTGCCGCCGAATTCGGTATAGATGCTGCGCCGCGAGCCGCCGGCCCGCTCGATGATGGCGTCGAGGCTGGGGACGGCAACGCCCTGCTCGACGGAGAGTTCCTTTGCCGCCCGCAGCAGGGCGGCGCGGCGCTCATCGTGCCGGAGTCGCTTGCCGCCGGACGAGACGCCCCGCGGTGATTTGGCATCGTTGTCCGTCTGTCGCCCCGGCCCCGTGGCCGGGCGGTGATTGCGCCCCATTTCCCTGGCTTTTCCAGAATGCTTGACCTTCATGGTACCGGTAAGTACCATTTCTCCCGAAAACCGGCACACACAATGGTAAACGAGTTGCCCGGCGTTTTTCCGGAACACCCTCGAACATGAGCGCACAGGCCGCCCCGCCTCCGTCGTCGCCTCCCGCCGCACCGTTGCCGGCGGAAACCGCCAATGGGCGCAAGCGCAAACGGGCCCTGCTGGTTCTGGCGCTGGTATTCCTCGTCATCGCCACGGCTTACGGCGCTTACTGGTTTTCCGTCCT
The DNA here is from genome assembly GCA_031258035.1 of Azoarcus sp. Classification (GTDB taxonomy): domain Bacteria; phylum Pseudomonadota; class Gammaproteobacteria; order Burkholderiales; family Rhodocyclaceae; genus WRNU01. The sequence continues at coordinate 3,835 of JAIRNL010000113.1, forward strand.
GCGCTGGCTGGAGACGACCGACGACGCTTACGTCGCCGGGCACATCGTGCAGATCACGCCGCAGGTCGGCGGCACGGTAAAGGCGGTGTTCGTCGACGATACCGATACCGTGGCGGCGGGCGACACGCTGGTCGAACTGGACGACGCCGACGGCCGGGTGGCGCTGGATCAGGCGGAAGCGGCGCTGGCCCAGGCGGTGCGCGAAGTGCGCGTGCTCAATGTCCGGAACGACGCGCTGCGCGCCGAGGTGGCGGTACGGCAATCGGAAGTCGACCGCCTGACCCAGGATCTGGCCCGGCGCGCGGAAATCGTCCGGCGCGGGTTCGTTTCCAGGGAAGATTTCGAGCACACCCGCGAGGCGCTGCGGATGGCGCAATCGGCGCTGATCGCGGCGCGGGAACAGCTGGCCGCGAACCGGGTACTGACCGCGGGCACCGAACTCGGAAATCACCCCGGCGTACTCCAGGCCGCCTCGAAGCTCGAAGAAGCATGGCTGGCCTGGTCGCGTTCGCGCATCGTCGCGCCGGTCGCCGGGCAGGTGGCGAAGCGCGCCGTGCAGGTCGGGCAGCGGGTGGCGGCGGGCACGCCGCTCATGGCGGTGGTGCCGCTGCACCAGTTATGGGTGGAAGCCAATTTCAAGGAAGTGCAGCTTGGCAAGATGCGCATCGGCCAACCCGTGACCCTGACCGCCGATTTTCACGGTTCAGGCGTCGAGTATCGCGGCCGCGTCGCCGGTCTGGCCGCCGGCACGGGCAGCGCCTTTGCGCTGCTGCCCGCGCAAAATGCCACGGGCAACTGGATCAAGGTGGTGCAGCGGGTGCCGGTGCGGGTGGAACTGGCGCCGGAGCAATTGCAAAAATACCCTCTTCGCATCGGCCTGTCGATGCTGGCTACAGTGGATATCCACGATAACGGCGGCGCGGTCATCGGCGCGGATACCGCCGCCCCGCCGCCGGCAGCGCCATCGCGCTCCGACGACGCGCTGGCCAGGGCGCGCGCCCGGATCGCGGAAATCATCCGCGAGCACAGCGCCGCCACCACCGACAAGGGCGGGAAATAGGCGATGCTCGCACGGCCAGGCGCCCTGCCGCCGCTCGAAGGCAGCGCGCGAACGCTGGCAACTTTTTCGCTGGCGCTGGCGACGCTGATGAACGTGCTCGATACCACCATCGCCAACGTCTCCATTCCCACGATCGCGGGCGACATCGGCGTCTCCGCGAACCAGGGAACGTGGGTCATCACCTCGTTTGCGGTCGCCAATGCCATCTCGGTGCCGCTCTCCGGATGGCTGGCTCAACGTTTCGGGGAAGTGCGGGTATTCGTGTGGTCGACGCTGCTCTTCGTCCTCGCTTCGTGGCTGTGCGGACTCTCACGCAGCCTCGACACGCTGATCGCGTTTCGCGTCTTGCAGGGGCTGGTGGCCGGGCCGATGATCCCGCTCTCACAATCGCTGCTCCTGCAATGCTATCCCACCGCCAAAAGCGGCACGGCGCTGGCTATATGGTCGATGACCACGACGGTCGCGCCCGTGATCGGCCCCATCCTCGGCGGCTGGATTTCGGACAACATGGCCTGGGGCTGGATTTTCTACATCAACATCCCGGCGGGGCTGCTGGCCGCGGGCATGAGCTGGATGCTTCTCCGGCACCGCGAACTGCCCACCGCCCGCCTGCCGGTCGATACGGTGGGGCTGGCCCTGCTGGTGATCTGGGTTGGCGCCATGCAGCTGGCTCTCGACCGCGGCAAGGATCTGGACTGGTTCGGCTCCACCGAAATCGTCGCCCTGACGGTGGTCGCCGTCGTGGGATTCTGCTTTTTCCTCGCCTGGGAACTGACCGAAAAGCACCCCATCGTCAACCTGGGCCTTTTCAGGCGGCGCAGTTTCGCGTTCGGGACGCTCTCCTTCGCGCTCGGGTATGGCGTTTTCTTTGCCAGCATCGTCGTGCAGCCCCTGTGGATGCAGCAGTACATGAACTACACCGCCACCTGGGCGGGACTTGCCACGGCGCCCGCCGGCATCATGGCGATCCTGTTCATGCCCTACGTGGGCAAATCAATGGGGCGGATCGACCCGCGCGCATTCGCCGTGTCGTCGTTCGCCATCCTGGCTCTCGCCTCTTTCATGCGCGCCGGGTTCAACACCGAAATGGCTTTTTTCGACATCGTCGCGCCCCAGCTCATCCAGGGGATTGCGATGGCGGGTTTTTTCGTGCCGCTATCGGCCATCCTGCTCTCCGGCCTCGATCCCGCACAGGTGCCGGCGGCCGCCGGCCTGTCCAATTTCATGCGGATTTCGGCGGGCGCGTTCGGCTCCTCGATCTCGGTGACGCTCTGGGAAAACCGCGCCGCCCTGCATCATGCGCAACTGGCCGAGGCCATCGACCCCTACCGCCCGGCGGCGCGGATGGCGCTGGAAGCATTGCAGCGGCACGGCATGGGGCAGGAACAGGCACTGGCTGCCATCAACCGCATGATCGACACGCAGTCGGCAACGCTCGC
>JAIRNL010000127.1 GCA_031258035.1 Azoarcus sp.
GATTTCGATACCCGGCGCGCCATCGTCATGGCCTCGGCGGCGGCGGTGGCTTCGTCGAGCAGGGAGGCGTTGGCGACGTCCAGGCCGGTGAGATCGACGATCATTTGCTGGAAGGTGAGCAGGGCTTCGAGCCGCCCCTGCGCGATTTCGGCCTGGTAGGGGGTGTAGGCGGTGTACCAGCCGGGATTTTCGAGCACGTTGCGCAGGATGACCGCCGGGGTGTGGGTGCCGTGGTAGCCGAGGCCGATCAGGGCTTTTGCGGGCGTGTTTTTGGCGGCGAGCCGGGACAGGCGCGCGAGGGCGCTGCGTTCGTCGAGCGGGGGGTCGAGCGGCAGGGGGCCCGGCAGGCGGATCGCGCGCGGCACGGTCTGCGCGATCAGGGCGTCGATGTCCTGGAGGCCGAGCGCGGCGCAAATGTGGGCGATTTCAGCCGGGGTGGAACCGAAATGGCGGGGCGCGAAGTCGTCCTGGCGGGTGAAGTCGGTCAGGGAATGGTACATGGCGTGGGCGTTGGGCAATGGGGAGGCCCGCATCCGCGCGGCATTCCCCTGGGCGGAAGGGCGGAGGCGATTTATTCTTCGGCGATCGCGGCCTGGTAGGCGGCGGCGTCGAGGAGCGCCGGCGTCTCGCCCGTGGGACGCAGCCGGAACAGCCATGCGGCGTAGGCGTCGGTGTTGATGTTCTCCGGCGCGTCGAGCACGGACGGGTTGACCGCGAGCACCTGGCCAGCCAGCGGGGCGTAGATGTCGGAGGCGGCTTTGACCGATTCGATGACGGCGCAGGCTTCTTCCGCAGCCAGGACGCGACCGGTTTCGGGTAGTTCGAGGAAGACGATGTCGCCGAGTGCCTCTTGGGCGTGGTCGGTGATGCCGACGGTGACGGCGCCATCGGCATCGAAGCGCACCCATTCGTGGGACGGGGTGTATTTCAGTTCGGCGGGGACTTGGCTCATGGGGATCTCTCCGGTCGGTTTGCGGTCGGGGGGGGATGACGGCGGTCTTATACTAGCGCCTTGCCGCGGCGCACGAAAGGTAATTCGACGGCGCGCGCGGGCAGGCGCTTGCCTCGGATTTCGACTTCGACCGTCTCGCCCGGCGCGGTGTGCAGGGGCAGGCGGGCGAAGGCGATGGATTTTTCCAGCGTCGGCGAGAAGCTGCCGCTGGTGGTCTCTCCGGCGCCGGCGGCGGTGAAGACCGGCATATGGGCGCGCAGCACGCCGCGTTCTTCGAGGACGAGGCCGAGCAGGCGGCGGCGGGCGGGGTGGGCTTCGAGCGCGGCGCGGCCGCTGAAGGCGCGCGTCGGGTCGCTGAAATCCACCGTCCAGGCCAGGCCGGCGTCGAGCGGTGAAACGGTTTCGTCCATATCTTGCCCGTAGAGATTCATGCCGGCTTCGAGGCGCAGGGTGTCGCGCGCGCCGAGGCCGCAGGGTTGCACGTCGGCGGCTTCGAGCGCGAGCCAGGCTTCGGGGGCGCGCGTGGCGGGCAGGGTCAGCTCGAAACCGTCTTCGCCGGTGTAGCCGGTGCGGGCGATGAAGATTTCGCCGACGAAGGCGCCGGAAAATGGCGCGAGCGCCTCGCCGCCGGTTTCCAGCGCCGGCAGCGCCCGCAAGGTCTTTGCGCGGGCGTTGGGGCCTTGCACGGCGATCATGGCGAGATCGCGCCGCTCGGTCAGGCTCACGTTGATGCCGCTCTCGGCAATGTGCCGCCGCATCCAGGCCACATCCCTGGCGGCGGTGCCGGCGTTGACCACGATGCGGTAACGGGTGTCGTCGAGGCGATAGACGATGAGATCGTCGATCACGCCGCCGTCGTCGCGCAGCATGCAGGAGTAGAGCGCCTTGCCGGGTACGCCGGCGCGGGCGAGCCGGGCGACGTCGTTGGCGAGCAGGGCGCGCAGCCAGGCGGTGGCGTCGAACCCTTCGAGATCGAGCGCGAGCATGTGCGAGACGTCGAACATGCCGGCGTCGCGCCGCACGGCGTGGTGCTCCCCGATCTGGGAGCCGTAATTGACCGGCATGTTCCAGCCGGCGAAATCGACCATGCGCGCGCCGGCGGCGAGGTGCAGGGCATGCAGCGGCGTGTGCAGGGAAGGGGTGGGGGAGATGGCATCGTTCATGGCAATTCGACGTGGCAGGGGTGAGTTTACGAAAAAGGGCGAGGGTTTTCGCCTCGCCCCTTCTGTTCCTTGTACCTGAGAGGTTGCGCCTTCGGCGGCCTTCTTTCATATCGGGAAGCGGCCCTCTCCCGCGCATCGGCGCACGATAGCACCGCCACGGAGCCCGCCGCAAGCGTGAGAGGATGGGATGCGTTAAACTCGCATACTTTTGCACGGCGGTCTCCGCCGCCGTGATTCCATATCATCGTTGTCGCCGCAATACGGAACGGAAACCGAGATGTTCGACGCCATTCGCAACAATAAACGGATTGCCCAGGTCATCCTGGCTGCCATCATCGTCCCTTTTGCCGTCTTTGGACTTGACCAGTATTTCGCCGACGCGCCCGGCGGCATGACGGTTGCGGTGGTCGGCGGCACGTCCATTTCCCAGACCGAGTTCGACAGGGCGCTGGGCGAAGAACAGGATCGCCTGCGGGAGGCCATCGGCGAGCGCGCGACCCGGAGCCTGCTCGATTCCGAGGCATTGCGGCAGGCCGCGCTCGACAAACTGGTCGTCAGGCGGATGTTGGCGCTTTATGCCGACGAGACGCGCCTGAGCGTGAGCGCCGAAAACCTGAAACGGGAGATTGCCCGAATCGACGCTTTCCAGGAGAACAACCAGTTTTCGCCGGCGCGCTACGAGGCGCTGCTGCGCCAGCAAGGCATGAGTCCCGCGATGTTCGAGTCCCGGTTCGGGCTGGATCTGCGCATCCAGCAACTGATGAATGCGGTTGCCGGTTCTTCCCTGTCAGCCAGGGATTCCGTGCGTCGCCTGTTTGCCGCGCAGATCGAGGAACGGGTGGCGCGCGAGATGCGCTTTCCGATCGCGCCGCACCTTGCCGGGATCGAGATCGACGAGGCGGCGATCCAGAAATATTACGACGACAATTCGGCGCGCTTCGAGCGTCCGGAGCGGATCAAGGCCGAATACGTGGTGTTCGACGAAGCCGCCCTGCAATCCCGGGTCGAGATCCGCGACGACGACATCCGGAAAGCCTACGACGACAGCGATTACACGCAGCCGGAGGAACGCCGGGTACGCCACATCCTGATCGAACTCCCCCGCGACGCCGATGATGCCGCCGTGGCCGAGGCCAGGAACAGGATCGACGAGATTGCCGCCGCCCTGCGCAAGGATCCGGGCGCCTTTTCCGCGCTTGCGAAGGAGAAGTCGCAAGATCTGGCCACGAAGGACAATGGCGGCGATCTCGGTTTCATTTTGCGCAACGACGAGATGGTGCGGGAGTTCCAGGAGGCGGCTTTCGCGCTGAAGCGCGACGAGATCAGCGCGCCGGTGCGCACGCCATACGGCTTCCATATCCTCCAGGTGACGGAGATCCGCCCGGGCGGGGAAAAGCGTCCGCTCGCCGAAGTGCGCGACGAGATCGTCGCCGGCCTGCGCAAGCAGGCGGCGGGGCAGAAGTTCGCCGAGGACGC